>NZ_VMLM01000069.1:0-19437 GCF_013276695.1 Streptococcus sp. 4155 | reverse complement strand
CTGTTCGTCAGTGCAGTTAGCCTGCCTTTAGTCGTCTCTTCATATCTTGCCTGAGAGCTTCTGACTCCAGCCAAGTCATTCTTTATCTGACCGAGAGCTTGAACTTGTTTGGAAATGTCAGTTTTAAGTTGCCTTTGCTTGGAGCTTATATCATTGGTAACTGTCTGCTTTAGAAGATTCAAATCACCCGACAAAGCCGTCTGAGCATTCCTAGTCTGCGATTTAAACGCTTCAAGTCTAGCAACAGAATCCAGCCCAATCCGCTTGGCTTCCTGAGCAAGAGAGCTACTTGCGCCAGCTTGTTTCAAAGCTTCCTCAGCCTTGCGCCTTGATTCTCGTAAAGGTTCATCATGAAAGCTATTGAAACGCTGATTGATAGTGTCAGACACTTCTTGCTTGACTTCTTCCGCCTTAGCCTTGGCAAGTTCGATGGCATCCGTGATAGCTTTCTCACGCTTAGTAAATTCAGCGTCAAAGGCTGCGTCTGCTGCTTCTATCTGCGCTTGGATTTTGGCTTCAATGCCATCTTGTTGCTTAATCTGCTTGGTAATCGTACCCTCGTAAGAATACTGCGTATCATTTCCAGCTTTACTATCTGCGCTGATACGACCTCTTAGACCACCTTTGAAAGTAAAGCTCTGACTTAAGACAGGAACTTTAAAGGTTTCTTTCTTGTTGGTCTGAATGGTTACCCACTGCCCAACCTCAAGCAGTAAATGCCCTTGGTAGTTGAGATTATACGGATAGTAAGTCAGGTTTTTCAGCTTGTAATACAGGTCATTTAAAGCGCTCTGGGTCATGAAGACATTGTCTAGTTCCAAAGACCGACCTGTCTTCATACCAACCGTAAGAGGCTTCTTATCTGTCTTACAAGTAATACCAGCTATCTGATACTCAATCTCACTCTTGGTTAAACCATGTAGGAAGTAACTGTCTGCGTTTATCGTGATATTTGACTCAGTTAAATCACGGATTTCCATCTTCCCTTCTCGGTTGAAGAAACAAGACATCCCTATCATCTGAGTCATAGCGCTCAGCATATCCCTAAATGAAAGTTTCTTTCCTTCAGGAACTTGCTCGACATGGTAACGCATCGCGCTGATTCCGAAATAGTCATTCGCTAACTCAATGCCTGTTTTCAGGCAGATTTCCTGAATAACCTCTCGTACTTCAGCTGGGAAATGCAAATCTGTCACATACTCACGATTGAGCTTAAACATACCATCCATAAGTTCAAGTGTGGTTGTGTTGCGGTTTCGGTCAATCTCAATATCGTTGATGAAGTATTCCCCCATCTTGACCCACTGGTAGGTATCCCCAACCAGTAGACCAATCTCAGGGTGCAGGGTATCCAGCTTATTGAACGTGGTAATGATACTGGTAAAGGTAATTTTACCGCTACCAGCGCAGGTTCCACCAGGCTTATAAGTATCGCCCTTGATGTAGCCATACTCAAAACTAGCCTCTTTGATATCCCGTGAAGTATAATCACCAACACGAATAGCCAGCGTCCTTTCCTTGGCAAACATGGCTCTGTCAAATTGTCGTCTGGTTAAAGCATCCATTTTCTTACCTCTCTACCAGATTAAATTTAGCGCCAGACCAAGGTTTAAACTTCTCAGTAAAGGTATAGCTAGGAGCTGTCCTATCACCGACATAGAAAGTCTTTGTGACTTGGCCATCCATGGGGTCTGGATAAGACACCTCAAAAAATTCAGATGATACAGCATGTAAAAGCTGACTTAATTCTCCCTGAGTCATCATACCCCATTCACAGTCTAGTTTGCGTTTGGTCGTGATACGGTCACGCACCATGTCGCCATTGGCATTACGCCCTGTCTCTCCATCGATATCTTGAATACCGACTTGAAAAGATTTGGGAGGCTTCACAGCCACCCCATTGATTGTCAATTGTGCCATTTAACCTCCTAAATCTTGAGCAAGGTTTGACCTGCTCGTTCATGTTCCTTGTTAATTTCTTGGATGGCTACCCGTCCGAACTCATGGCCTGCGATTTGGATAACGATGTCGCCGTCGCCAGAAAATCCACCTTGTGGACCAACACCAGCCATGGCATTTACTACCGCACTGCTGACTACTCGCCCAAGTGTTTGGATAAATCCTGTATTTTCAAGTGGTACGACCGCCTCTTTACCTGCTTCACCAATCATGGCAATAGTTGGACTATCAACGATACCACCACGGGCAAGACGAGGAAGGCTAACTGTGCTTACACTTCCAATCCATCCCAGACCAGGTAAGTTTCTGACAACATCTAAAACACCATTAATCATGCCGATGAAGCCATTGACCACATTTTCAATCGTTCCAAGAACCGCATTGACTGCGCTCTTAAACGCTCCACCTACTGCCTCACCGACCATCTGACCAGCATTAACGAAGATACTTTTGACAGTATCCCAAACGCCTTTAAAGAAGTCGCCAATAGAGCTAAAGGCATTTTTAACAGCGTCAAAAGCTTTTCCGAATATATCGCCAAACCAGCTTGCTACTTTGGAAAGTGCACTTGTAACATCGTTCCATCTCTCGCCAAACCAAGAACCTAGTTTGCTAAAGATGTTTGTTAAGCCAGTCCATGCTTTTTGGAACATATCCGTAAACCATGCCCCGATATTAGCTAAAGCACTAGTCACATCCGCCCAACGTTGTCCGAACCATGAGCCGATTGGTGTGAAGATATTAACGATAGCGTCCCACGCACCTTGGAATACACCAGAGAACCACTCTCCGATGCCAGAGAAGATGTTTACAATAGCATCCCATCCTTGCTGGAACTTCTCGCCAAACCATTGACCTATTGGCTCAAAGATTTCTTGTAGCTTCGTCCATAGACCGCTGAAAAATTCGCCAATCGCTTGACAAATACCACTGATAAAATCACATAGTCCTTGCCATGCTGTTTTAGCAAACTCAACAACAGTGTCCCAATTTTGGTAGAGCAAGACACCAATAGCAATTAAGGCTGCGATTGCTGCAATAACTAAGGTTATTGGACTTGTCAAAACTGCTAACGCTGCATTAAAAGCCCATGTTGCAGCTGTAGCGACTCCTGCTGCCACAGAATGTGCAAATTCCGCCGCGGTTGCTAATCCCATTTTCGCTGTATGAGCAGTCCATGCTAGAGCTGATTTACCAAGTTCTAAAGCAGTTTTCCCTAGCTGTGCAATTGTTTTACCTGAATTGACAACAAAATCTTTTGCGTACAACGCATTCAAATAGATGGTTTCTCCGAAGCTGACCAATTTATCAAATGTCAAAGCTTTCAAAGCTAGTCCAAGATTTTTAATTCCGCTAACAATAAAGGAAACCTTACTACTTAATAATTCGAATGCTCCTGCAAGTCCCCCGGCTTGTTCAGCCCATGATAAGAAATTAATTGTTTGCCAAGCTGTTATCAAAGCCAAGATAGGTTCTTTGTTTTCTTTACACCAGTCAGAAAAAACGGTGAAACCATCTGCCACTAACTTAATAGCATCCGCCAATAGTCCCAAAGTGGCTAAAAGGCCACCTCCCAATAAATCTGAAATTCCTTCAATACTAACACCGAATACTCCTGATAAAAACTCAGCAAAAGGTTGCCAAGAATTCTCCCAAAGTATTTGAATAATATCAATTAGCCCATTAAAAGCATTAGCAATAGAGTTAATAGCAGGGACTACATGTTCATCATAAACACGACTTAAGCCATCGCCAAATTTGTTAACAGACCTTTCAATGCTCTCAAATACAGGCGCAACAGTATCTAATAAACTTTGGAAGACTGATGAAATTTTAGGAGCGCTTGTCACAACGACTTTTTCAAAACCTTTAAACAAACTTCCTGCTAATTTGCTACCGACTTCAACAATGGTAGATGTCAAGCTTAATAGAGTTGACACAATAGCACTACCTATACGAACCGCACCGGTTGAGGTAATGACGTCGTAGAAAGCACTAGAAAATGCCTGAGCGATGTTTCCTACTGCCTCTGCAATGTTACCAATATTATCAAACAAAGCAACTAGCGCCCTGGTAATGCGTTCCTTTTGCCTTCCAAGACCATTTGCAATACTTTCAGCGAGGAAAACACCGATACCTAGCCCGATAGTAGCTATTGAGCCTGTCACTTGCCCTAAAGCATAAGCGATTTTCTCAGCCATGCGATTAAAGGCATTCACAACCCTTGGGTCAGTGGCGATTTCTCCCATTGTCTTAGCTATTTGGTCTAAGGCGGTCTTAATGCGTTCAATACCTTCTGGCCTAAATGCTGCATCAAAACCTTTTTTGAAGAGGTCAAACAACCCTTTAAGCTTGTCTCCTAGCCCGTCAAAAATGCTCTTGAACTGGTTACCCATGTCGGTCAACTCGACTTCTGGCAAGATGTCTTTGAAAGGTCCGCCACCGCCTCCCTTTCCTTTACCACCTTTGCCACCACCTCCACCGCCAGAACCGCCTGCATCATCGTCTTTTGGTTTTTGTAAGATATTAATCTCGTCAAATCCCAAAAGACCTAGCAACTCTTTAGCAGCTTTCTTAGCGTTTTTGGCTGAGTCTCCAAGATTATCAGCAAGTCCTCCTGCTGAATCTCCAGCGTCGTCCACTGCATCAGCAAGGTCTCCTGCTCCGCCTGCAGCGTCTTTCATGGCGTTACCCATGTCTCCAACTGCACCACCAACACCATCTTTTACCGTAGCTTTCTTGTTGAACATCAAAGCGATAAACTCAGCGAGTTTAGCAGTAACATTCTTTAAGACCATGGCAAAAGAGTTCAAGACAGGCATAATGGCATTGATAATCGGCAACATAGAGTTACCAAGGTTCAATGCAGCGTCCTTCATCAGAGACTTAAATAGACTAATACGTCCATTTACAGAATTGGACAAGGTATTCCCATACTTTGCCGTAGCCTGTTCCAGGATAGCCATAAGGCGGATTTGTTGCTGGGTTTGGTAGTCCAACTGTTGCCAGCTTTGTCCGTTTGCAAAACGTTTAAAGGCTTCAGTAGACTCAATCATAGCCACATTGACGTTGATTCCTAGGTCTTCTCAATAATGTTATCGCATGGCTTTTTATCCATACTTCTTACAATTTCTTGTAAGTTCGGCATATATTTTCACCTACAACCGAATTGTCTAGGTGCTCACCACTCGTGGGGATATTTTATTCTATACTTTTTGACAAAACAAAAAGCACAGGTTCAATCCCTATGCTCTACGGTGACCAAGCCTTTTTAATTGCTTAGTTTACCTCGGTATCGTCATGTTTTAATTACTTAAAATTTAGAGTTTTACCGATTTTGGTAAGTTCTTAATCCGCCTATTTCTAAGCGGTGCGACAAAAGTCTATCGCTTCCGTATTCCCTAGCAAACCTGAGCGAATCCGCTCCATAACGTCTGTAATCGTGCGCCCAGAACCTTCAGCAACAACTGCCGACGTCTGCAACATCTTAGCAGTATAAGCGCTTAGCTTGTTGGTGTCTTTGATAAATCCAGAAAATAAGTTTGAGTAGACTGCACCATAGTTAGTAGCCTCGCCCACACCCATATTCATGGCATTAGCGTTATCGTTAACCCATTTTAAGAAAGATTGCGAACTCTCACCCATCTGTCGCTTAATTTGGTTCATAGACGCTGATACTTCAAGAGCTGTCTGCGTTGAATACATCCCAACATCAAGCAATTTCTTACCAAGGATTGCAAAACCAGCAAACTTAGCCAGCTTACCAAACGTACTACCGATTGAATTCGACTGTTCACGAACTTTGGCAGTGGCATTTTTCACTTGGTCAGATGTTCCCTTGACCTGATTCTCGACTTCTTTCATCTTCTTCCTGAAAGGCGCTATCTCAGCGTCAATCATGACTTTCAATTCGTCAAGAGTTGCCATTCATTTCCTCCTTCCTTTTGCGATTGTGTCTTTCTGCAAAATCACGCATCCGTTCCTTATGCAACAAAAGCGCTTGTCTCTGTCGTTCCTGTTCTACTGCTTGTTGTTCTTCTACAAACAACTCAGGCGCATATTCCCAGAACTCAAAGACCTTGGCATCTTTGGATAACAATAAAGAAACGTGATTGGAAATCATCTGCGAAAGTCTGTACGAGTCAATAATCTTCTCTTTACGCTCTTGGATTTTGACACGGTTGTAGCTTTCAATCATTTCCCTGATTTCAAGCACCGTTAAATCCCAAAAATCAAGAGGCTTACCCCCGATGTCCAAAAACATAGGATAAAGCCTCTCAATAATCTGCGTTACCGTTAAGATTACTCGACTACTGTCATTTTCTTCTTGGAAATTTTCTTGTCCTTGCTTCCTCGTGGAGTAAAACCCGACACTTCAAAGAGTGGCATTAAAACCTCTGTCATGAAGGTTGTTTGGTCTCCACCATTATCCACGTATTCATCGTATAGATCGTAGACATCCTCAAGAGAATACCCATTCTCATACTTTTGCAAAGCTCCATGAATCAAGAGCAATACAACTTTTAAAGGAGGCAAAGGAAACTCTTCGCCAGCTTCAGGCATGAAGATTTTCAGTAAGTTCATACCGATTTTTTCTTCAACTTTTGCTGCTTGATGAGATGAAAGTCGTAGTTTTAACTCTTTCTCATCGCTAATCTTCCAAATTGAGTAAGGTAACGCCATTTAATTAACCTCCAAGACCGTCTGTAAATTCCAATTCTGACTGCAATGCAATCTTAAGTGTGAACTCGATAACGGCATTGACACCGCCACCGCCCAGTTTAACAGATACTTGGCCTTCAAAATTGACCTTAGTACCGTCTGGATAAGCTTGTTCAAAGTAGAGTTTCTTCTTGTCGTCTGCTGCCTTACGCAATACACGGTAAGGAGCAGTTTCGCTTGAATTGTTATAAGAGAACTTGTATTCCAATTCCCCTGCATCACCAATACCAAATTCGTACTTCTTAACTTTATCTTCAAGAGTAGTGTTCTCTACTTTTTCAGGTTCGATACCAAACTCTGGTACTTCTTTCAATCCAACAAGCTTAGTATAGCTACCTTTGGTTTCGCTATAAGAAAGCGTAATTCCGTTTGCTAACATGTTTAATTCTCCATTCTAAATTGAAAAACAAGCTCTGAGTGTAAGTCAACAACCCCTTCAAAACGCATGACCTTATGTCTCAAATGGGACGGGTCTGGCACGTCTTGGCAGTCGGTTCTTCGTAAACCTAAAGACTCAAAAATCTGATTGATTTTAACAGCTAACTCACTAGTGCTTGTATCATCAAAGATATCCACCTTGTAGCGGATAGAGGATTTTTGTTCCTGGTCATCAAACCAATCACCCGGCTTGTTTTGTTCTTCCAAAAAAATAACGACTGGAAAAGTCTCCCAATCGCTAGGATACGTATCAGTCACATTATCTGCAACCTTTTGCAATTCTTTATAAATAACAGGCTTGATATTAATCATTTTATTTGTTCTCTTATCTTTCTACGGACATAATCCGAAATATTCTTAGACACACGCTCTTGATTGTCTCTCAAAGCTGGATAAAGATAAGGCTGAGCAGGTTGACCATACATCTTGTAGAACTCCCCAATCTTTTGAAAGTAGTAAGGCCCTACATTGATTTGGTCTTCATGCACATACCACGGACTAGAGCGATAAGTCACGCTGACTTCTGGAGAGATACCAGAATGGCTAGCCTGACCCTTGGGTCCTGTTCCAAACTCAACATAAGGAGCATAGTGTAGATTTGTGTAAACCTCACCTATAGCCTTATCTCCGTCCATTTTAACCCTAGTCTTGATACTGTTTCTAAGTTCTCCATTGTTGCCTGGTGCTAGTCTTTTAGCATCGGCTTGGACAACCTTTATAGCAGCATTGTGTACCGCACGTAAAACGATATCCTCGCCAGCTTTTTTACTAGCTAATCGTCTACATTTAGCTATGAGCCTATCTGCCCCTCGTAGCTCTGACACGCTCTAACTCCAAAACTTGATGATATGTGTAGACCTTTTTAGAGATAACCCTGTGAGTCACTTCCGTCGGGCTATCGATACACACACCATCTTTCACTTTGATAGTAGCTGACTTGTTGGCATTTGCGTTCAAAATGTCGTTGACACGCTCACCATACAATTCAGATTGTAGTTTACTACCAGCTGGCCACAATTCAAGGCGGACTGTCTCAGCTTCCTTGGCATACCCTTCTTTTGCGACACCTTCCTCTGTGACAGTCTTTTCAAACCGTCGCATTGGATAAGGTTTCAGTCTACTCTGCTTCAAAAACATGGCCTGCCACCCTTGCTAATCTGTGCATGCGTATACGCTGTAAAAGACCCGTAGACAGGCCGTTTTCTCCGTAGACTACTGCTATACCACCCTCGGTTCTGGAATGCTCTCCTTCCGCTCCTGAGCGATTGTGGAGCTCGATAGCGACCTCAGGTATTAAGAGGCTTAAAGCAGGTGTCAAAGATGTGCGGTTAGTCTCTGATAAGATAAGATTTGTAGCCCTCGTTTGGAGCAACATGAGAAGCTGAGTATCTTCTTCGCCTGTCATTTTCTTCAGCAACTCTATAGACATATCAATCCTCTTCTAAAAACTCAGGCTCAGGGAGAATTTCCTCAAGAACGTCTGAGATAGCGACACCATTGCTGGCGAAATTATCTGCCAGCTCGGCATAGCGCTCCTCAGTAATCTCAAGTTCCTCTCCTGCCAGTCGTTTCACATTTAATTCCCAGTCATAGAAATCTTGTTTGATTTTAAATTTCACTTTTTAAATCCTCCAACACCTCTACAATTTCAGCTTTTGATAACTTATAGGCACCAGTTATGCCAGCTTCTTTAGCTAGATTCTTCAACTCTTCTAAAGTCTTATTTTCTAAATCAGAATACTGGCCAGCTTGCTCCTCTTGGATATAATGACGTCGTAGCAATAAGCTCATATCATCACCTCTTACTCACCGAATTTTACAACTCGTGTAGGGTCGTATAGGTAAACACCGTAGTGTTCATCACCAGTGATGACTGTTGTCTTTTTAAGGATGTCACGGTCTGTTTCGATAGCCACATCACGTTTTAGCAAGATGACAAAAGCTCCATATTTATTGGCATCATCTGTCTGAGTTTGACTAGGAGAGACTTTGACGATAAAGCCTTTACCTTCATCAACTTTTTTAGAGCGTACAATTTGCACACCAGCTGCTTCACCGAACGTTCCGGATACAACCATATCTGCGCCAAGCTCTGAACCTTTAGTCCATTCTTTTGCTACGTCAGTTTTTAGCTTGATAGCATCTTTAGGGTTGATGATAGCAACATATCGCGCATCTTCTTCGTCCTCAAAAATCTCAAGAGCTTTATCAATAGTCGCTAGAGTTGTTGGAGCCTCTGCAACGTGCTGTGTTGCAGTCTTAGCCACCGCTACCAAATCATCATCAATCTTGTTAGCAATAGCCAAACCAAGCTGGTAAGTGGCTTGACCTAGTGGGTCACCAAGACCTGACAAAAGAGCTTCATCGGTAATTTCATAACCTTTAGCAGCCTTTTTGATGGTCATAGTAGTCTTTTTAGTAGTCAATTTGTCTGGAGAAATAGCTTGACCTTCTCCAACCTCAGTCGCATCTCCTGCGTACTCCCATGCTGGAACTGTTAGAGTGTTCCCTGGTTGTCCTTGGAGTGCTGTTTCCACATAAGCAAGTGGAGTAAATTTAATCAATTTAGGTAGTTTAGCGGAAACCATGTCCGCCATCACTTCTGGGTTAACCATAGTGGCTAGTTTAGTTTGTCCTGCTGTCATTTATTTTAACCTTTCAATTTCTTATAGAGTTCTGGGTTCTTTTGATAGAGTTCATTTCGACTCTGATAACCCATGCGAGCAAATTCTTCTTTTGTGATACCGTCACTATCGACTGGTGCTTGCTTCATTGGAGCTCCGCCTTTTAGCTTTTCTTGTACGCCTTTTTGCACGGCTTGTTCCCATGATTTCTGTAATACAGCGACAGATTGAGATACCGTCTCTGCGCTTGTCAAATCAACTACATTCACTAACTCAACAGGTAAGTCACGTTCACTTAGCATTGCTTTAGCCTCTGCGGTCAATTCCTTACGAGCAATAGCCTTTTCACGGTCAGCTAGTTCTTGCTCACGCTGATCCAACTGATATTTCTGTTTTTCATCAGCGTTCATCTTAGCAAGCTTCTTAGCTTCGTTTTCCTTGGCTTCTTGCTCTGACTTCCACTTGGCAAACTTCTTATCGATGATAGCATCGACATCTGCGTCCGTGTACTTCTTCTCGTCTTGCGGTTGTTGTGCAGGTTCTGCAGGTACCTTTTGTTCTTCAACCGTTTCGACTGTTTGTGTTTCTTCGTTCATTGCGAACCTCCTATTTTTAAAGTCGTCCCCGACTGTAATTTCCATAGCTTTTAGTGTCTTCAATGCTTGGACAATATTAAAACCGTACGGGATTCCATACGGTTAGGGCATAAGAAAACCGCCTCGATTTCGATGCGGTTTATAGTGGTTTATTGCAACAAAAAAGCGCCTAGATTACTATCTAAGCGCAAGATAGGCAGGACTGTCGGGGCTCCTGCATTTCTCGACCCACTATAAGTGGCGCGTTGGTGACAGATTCTCAACCTCTATCTTTACCAAAAGTATAGCACTATTTTTCCTTTTTGTAAAGCGTCAACATATTTTTTCCATTCTTTTTAACTTGACGAATCCCCACCTTGTTAAAGTGAATGACTAGCATTTCATCTCGTGGCACCATCACCGCTTCCATAATGACCTTATCTTTGTTAGGTATTTTTACATATGAAATAATTGATTTTTCAACCCTCTCTGAATTATCTAGAATCAAATAAGGTTTTTGAACTGCCTCTTTTATTAACATAAACTCATCTAAGGAATACTGTTGTCCATGTCTCACTAATGAAGTAGCTAAACTGCTAACATCTATATAAGCAGAACTTACTCCTATCAATTTGGTTATATCACTCGAAAAATTACCTAATTCATATTCAGATTTTAGTAAGTCTACAAGTTGTTCTTTCGATAATCCACCCCTCCCAATTTCATCCCATGCGTTACTAACATCAGAAAACAATTTTGGGGTATTATATCTTGAAACGGTTTTGTCACTTTTCTTATAATCTTGTATTTCATTTTTTACATCTTTCGCAACATACTTGCTATACCACTCTTTATAAGTCATATCGGCAGGCACGTACTCAACTTTACCTGTCTCTGGATTCCTTGCTCTGCGCTTCAAGTTGCTGTAGTCTGCGTCCTCATCGTATCCGACAGTAGTAGACCTACACCAAGGGTGCATAGGCGGACAATTGACACCAGGGACAGCCTTATCCCTATCATAGACCTGATTGTCATGCTCCTGACAAATGCGTGATGTACGCTTGTCTAAGACGGCCACAAAGATATACTTCTCTATATCCGCTTCCTCATAGTTGAGTAGCTCCATTTGGTTATGAAAAAAGGCTGATTCTGTCCGAACCAAACGCCTTGCATCGTTCTGCCCCACATTGAACCGCTCAGCAATTGCTTGTGCCGTTTCTCGTGTTCCTCTTCCTGTCATGAGGCTCATGAGTAGTTCATCTTTTATGCTAGAAGTAAGCTTCCCCGTATTCTTCCAGATGTTTGTTGAGTAGGTACTTCCATCTCCTACCCAACTAAAAGACTGTAGATGTTTAATCTCGCTCTCAGGAAGCCCAGAAAAGCCATATGCCAGCCCTGTCTGCTGTTGCAGGTCAAAGGTAGCCTTGTAGTAACTATCCTTCATCAGGTCGCTATAGAAGGCGTCTGAGCCTGTCTTCTCTGAATGATAGATAGATTCACGCATACGATCTAAATCATCACTCAAACGCTCTAGGCGCTTCATACGAAAAGAATAAGCTGGGCTGTCTAAGTCAGCTAGTAATCTTTGGATGTTCGGGTCATTCGGTCTTGCTTCAAGTACTTTACGAAGTTCATTCAGATTTTTCTTGTCTTTCATGTTCTTCAAGACTTGTCTAGCATCTACCTGACTTAGACCATAATCACGTTGGAACTTATCAAAAATCTTATTGACTTCCTTATCCAAGTAAGTCTTGGCTTCCTGATAGACCTTATCGAACTGGTCTGCCTGCTTTTCGGCCTTGTCCATCTGCTGGTAAATCAGATTGGCTTTCCTCTTCGCCCAATACTCCTGATTCTTCATCCTCTACCTCGTCTTCGGGTTTCGTGTTGTCTTTGTTGAACATCGGCATGTCTTCCATGTTCTTCTTTTTTTCTTCTTCCAAGGCTTCCAGTTCAGCGTCAGGGTCTTCCACAAACGGCAAGAGAGAAATAAGCTGCCTATTGGTCACTTTACCTTCCAAATTGTTCACAATCTGAGAGATTTCCAGCAAGTTTTTAGGCAAACCACGGCTGAATTGTGGAACGATTGAATGAGACTCTAGTGCAATCTGTTTCATACCCAAGTAATGAGCAAAAATCGCAATACGCTGACGCAATCCTCGCTTATAGTTCGCTTCCTTGGTCTTAGTAATCATCTCAAGGCCCATCAGCTTAAATTCCATAGCTCAATTTTGTTACCGTAGAGGCTCTTTATCCTCTACTTCTTACGGTTTCCCGTAAGTTCAGACTATCTCTTCACCCTTATCAGGGTGTCGGATTTCGTGGATATTTCTGCATATAAAAAAAACGATACTATGTACCGTTTCTCACTTAGCTTACTCTATCTAGTCGTTAAACCTTACTGATATTTCTACCAGCAGTGGTAATTGATTAGCTTCAGTAATATGTCACAAATCTCCCTTTTTCATCTCGAACAATTGTCTTACCAGACATGTCCACACCTTTTGAAAATTGTCTTAAATCGTATTTTTTATAATTCAATAAGATATCATCTATTGTTTCATCATTAACGATTATATCATCTCGTTTTATGGAACGATAATATCTGTAGACAAGAGTTGAAAAAGAAATGTTGTTTTCTTCAGATAATTTTTTTAGATAGTCTCTCAAGATATATCCCTTATACTTAACGTTATCAGAACGATTACGTTTATTTGTATGTTCAGGAACCCACCTACAATTACTTGGTGAGTAGTCTTTGTCATTATCTATCCTATCTAATTGCAAACCAAATTCTACTCCGTTTTGCATTGCCCAACTTCTGAACTTAGCTACATCACTAAATTCATCAGAAACACCTATTCCACGTTTCCCATACCATTTATAAGCCCAATGTTTTTCATCATAACACCTTGCTAACATAGAGTAATAAACTTGATTTAGATGTTTGTGCATTTTATCTTTTATCATTCATCTTCTCCTAGATTATTATACCATAACAGAATATAAATATCTAGGTTATTACTGTTTTGCGCCTTCCAATTTTAACCCGATTTATTACCTCAAAGTTACCTTTGAGGAGGGCAACTATTTCACCCCCGAAGTATTCCCTGCGAAATTCTCATCAGTCAAATTAGGCACATGGCTAAATGTGTAGATGTCCTCTTTAAGAGCTGTACGCAAGATTTCCGTAGCACTTTCATCCAGCGTATTCTTCAAGAACTCGGCTCTTGCACTATCGCCCGGCAATTCCAAAAGACCTTCTTCAGAAAGAATCTTCATCGCTACCTTGGCATCTTCTGGAGTGTCTGCTAACTGTGTGCCATATAAGACAAGGATAGACTCTACTGCCTGCTCCTTATCGTTGACACGGTTACCCATCAAGGAATTATAGGCATCAATCAAGCTAATCTGTTGCTCGTAGTCGCCAATGGCAAAGTGATTGTTGCGATACTCGATAATTGGGATTTGACCAAGGTTGTGAGGTGTTGCCTCCTCGCTCTGAGTTGTTCCTGAATCTGTACTTCTCAGCACCATGTGATAGTGCAGATTTTCGGTAAAGACCTCAGCCTGGTACTTGGTAGTGTCTTTCGTATCGTCTTTTACTTCATAGTAATAGACCGCAAACAAAGGCTTCCGCTCAATACTATCATCGTAGACCATGAAAGTATTCTCCGGATCAATACTAGTTGAGTCCAACTCAGTCATACCCTCTTTAGCATAGATGTACTCGTAAGCACGACCATAGATAGCCATGTTCAAAGCATTCTGAGCATCTACTTGGTCAATCTCAGCACCATCAAAGGCTGTAAGTAGTTCATCGATATCACCGTCAGCAGTATTGTTATACTTGATAGGATTGCCCATAAAATAGCCCGTAGCCGTGTCTGCGATATCCTTGGCATGATTAGCTACCGTCTTGTAATTCGGTGCGTTCACGTTGCGTCTCGTGTGTTCTAAGATAGCATGCTCACCCAAATAGTAGCTTTTAAGCTTCTTCAAATGTGAGCTTTCAGTGTTATGTATCGTTATCAATTTGTAAATCAGGTCTTTCTTCAAAGAACCCTCATCGTATCCATCCCGTGGATAGGTTAAATATTGGTACATGTCTTTCCTCTCTATAGACCATAATCAGAACGTCTGCGGACGGTTGCTTTTGGTTGCGAATGTTGCGAGTAAATCGCATAACGCACCGCATCTAGTACGTCGTCATTCTCTTTCACTGGTTCGCCTGTCTTTTCGTTCCAGATGTATTGGTAGACTTCATCTTTGAACTTGCTGACCTTGTTTGATACAACAAAAAAACGCCCAGCTTTCATCAGCTTGGCTACTTCTTCAATACCAGACAATACCGCTTTATTAGCGTTGAATGTTCTTAATTGCTCTCTTTGAAATCTAGCAACGTGTTCAGGTCGTGCACTGTCTGCCCAGAACGTAATATTCCCGTATCGTTCCTTGATATTCTTAGCGAGGTCTACCCAAAAATCTATCTCTTTGTACTGATGAGCGTGTTCCTCTAACAGATAAGCTGAACCGCCAGATGTTTCTCCAATGACAACAATAGAGCCAAAGTGTTCATATCCCCAGTCAACACCAGCATAGACTTTAGTGATATCTTCTGGTACGTTATCTACAACCATATTCTCGCTAAAATCACGATAGACGACGCCCTCACCAGTCACCCACAGACCAAGAATATCTCGGTCATAAAATACACCAGCTGGTGTCGCATTCTTGATATTCTCTCGGTATCTGTCAGACATGAATGTATTATCATCTAACTTAAAATGAAAGTCGATGATCATATCGTCGCCAGAGTTGATATAATCCCGTCTGAGCCAGTGAGTTGGGATGTCTGGGTTACTGTCCCAAACAATCCTTGCGCCTTCTCCTGAGCAACGTGAGATGATTTCTTTAAATACTTGTTCGTTAGCAAGAGATGCCTCGTTTACATAAGCTCCAAAAGCAGTAAAGCCACGGGCGCGTTTTAAACCAGATATAGAACCGGTGTAGACTTGAACTACCTTGACACCGCAAAGGGTAAAAGCTCCGTGCTTATCGTATTTAGGTTCAATATCAAACATGTTATACAGCTCCTGAATGATATTGTTTTGTATCGATGTTGAAGATGTTCCAGCTAAGATATACATCGGCTCATCTATGTTTAATCTATCCGCTGTTTCTCTCACTCGTGCAATCTCATTCATGAAGACCATGTTGTTTAGAACAGTTTTACCTGAACGTTTTGCACCATGGAGACCACAGATAAAAAAATCATCATTCAATACTCGTGTAAGCACTTCTTCTTGTCGCTTTGTAAATTTATTTGTCATCAAAAGCACCTCTCAAAGCCTTGGCGAAGTCTATCAATTTATCGTCTTGTTCATTATCCACACCGATTTGTGATTTAAGTTTTTCGATTTCAAGTTCTAGTTTCTCAGCTTGTTTAGCAGTCGGATAACGCTTCAATATCTCAGCTATCGCTTTAATAACTGTGTTATTATCTGCCTTTTTCGTAACTCTATCCACCTCACCAGTGACAGGGTTCATCATCAAAACTTCCTCAAGTCGCTGGCCTCTTGCAATGTCTGAGAGAATCGAAAGAGCCTCTTTAGCGCTCAAAATATTTTCATCATGCATCTTTTCAGTTTCGGTTTGTATAAACGTTTTAACGCTTGCATTTTCTAGCAATTTACTAGCGGTTGTCTTAGCATACGCTTCACTATAACCTGCGAATATTGCGGATTGATAGACATTTCCAGTCCTCAAATACTCGCTCGCAAACATCTTTTGTCTTTGATTTAACCCAATGCCCATCACCACCTTTCGACAAAATAAAAAGTCACACGATGTGCGACCTTCCTGCAAGACGACTACAACCTTGCTTGTGTATTAAATTTTGACTTCTTTTTTATTTTTTATAGTCATTACAACCTCTGAGGGAATCAAACCCTCTAGCTTATAACTTACCTAGGATATAAGTAGCTACGCAACCATGCGAGGTTCGGTCGCTTCTGCAACCATTTTTAAGTTAATGAGTGATATATGAATGCTAAGCCTACTGCCTACCCCATTCTGGGACACAAACACTCAAATGACAGTAGCTGGAATTGAACCAGCTGGTCTAGCAGTAAAACGCACGTTTGGTAAAAGTTTCAAGGAGACCCAAACAACCTGCTAACCTATCCTTACTGTCTAAGAGGCCGAAACCTCGGAAAAATATAATAAAGTATAAAGGAGACGTCAATTGACCTATCACTTGACAATACTATTTTACCATGTAAAATAAGCCATTTCCTAGCAATTTACTTGCAAATATCTCCCAAAAATTTACGAAAGACAATCAGCTTACCTTTTCGATAGGCTTCCGCAAATTCCAAAGCACCTCTACTAAGCATGCGATAGAACTCACTTTCAGAATAGCCTAAGTCCATATAGATAGCCTTGTCTGATAATTGGATTTTCATATCCATGTACTTCTTTGCTATAACCTGCCGAACGTATGGATCCATAATGCAGTTCACAGCTCTCTCAATTTCCAAAACCTCTGCCTCTGCATCCACATGTTCGATAACCATATTCTCAGTGGCTGTGTTCTTACCAGTAAACGTCTTTGGTTCAAATGAGTAGGTCGTTGTAATTTTAGGCAAATACTCAGCGCCTGCCATTCGGACATACGAGCGATAACTCTCTAGAACGTCATATACATTTTTTTTGGTAAATTGCACGTCAACGCTTTTTAATAACCTCACAACATCGCTCCTTTATGATATAATATTTTTAGCGAACATATCACAAAGGAGTCAGCTGTGCTGGCTTTTTTCTTGCTTTGTTCCGTTTTTATATGTATACTGTATGTATACAAAATAAAGGAGAAACAAATGAATACTGTTAAAACTCGTAAGGTTGGGAACTCTGTCACTGTGACCATTCCCAAAACACTCAATGTTCCAGAAGGTCAGGAAATGTTTGTCTACAAGGGTGTAGATAATGTCATTGTCCTAGCTCCAAAAATTCCAGACCCATTTAGCGGCGATGCAGACCTACGCATGGAAGATGACTTTGAAGGGGTAAAATTCCTTGACAGCGAAATATGATTACATTCCAGAAAAACAGGACATCATCTGGATTGACTTCGACCCGTCTGTTGGACGTGAGATTCAGAAACGCCGTCCTGCTATTGTCGTCTCGCGTAGAGAATATTCGGAGCGGACGGGATTTGTTGCTGTATGCCCTATTACACACGGTCAAAGCAGACTAGAAGAACAAGGCCTGCTCGTTCCTGTGCGTTCCAATAAGGTAGATGGCTCTGTCAATCCACTCCAACTCTATACTTTTGACTTTAGAGAGCGCAAGGCTCAAAAAATCACAACCATGGATACAACCAGTTTTCAGAAGGTTGTCCAACTCTACAACTTCATCTTCGAAGCCTAGTCCTTATGGATTGGGCTTTTTTAGTTCTTCTCTAATTCCTCAATCAACCAATCAAGGTTCTTACGTGCTTTCTTCAGGTCTTCCAGACCGTTTTTCTTTTGAAACCGTAGCATATACTTGATTGCGTTGCCCCAAAAGAAAGCAGACGCTCCGGAAAGGCTCCCAACGAAGTTATGCACAACATCGATAGCCTCAAGACCGTTTGCACCTTGGTAGTGGCTTGGTTTGTTTATATTGTCAATTATTTCTGGGTTCATTCCTTATCCTCCAAAAGTTCTGGGTTTTCGTAGATATTGCCAATGACTTCATAATTCTTGCGAATATCTTCATAGTCCATAGCTTGAAACCATTCATCATCATAACTAGAATTAAGGTGAAACCCGATATTTTTTATTTTATATCCAAAATCTTCCTCATAAATCCATTTACCAAATTTGACTACGCTGGGCATTCCACTATTCCTAGAAACCACATCCTCCTCGAAAATCTCCACCCCGTTCTTATCCTTGAGTCCTGTTGATTGCATGAGGATCAATTCTGACTTTTCGATAGGAATAAGAAGTTTGGAGTCCGATGTTGGTTTTTCCATGTTGCAAATCAAGCCGTTATCTGTGATAAAAAAATGTTCTACGAATTTCTTTTCTACGCTATCCCACACTCTAAATTTTGGTGTCATGCCAAATCCTCCTCCTTCACAAAGCTGCCATCAATCCAACGACCCTTGCGATCTTTGATTTCTTGGTATGCCAGTTCAAAACACTCTTCAAAATCATAACCTAGCGACTTGCTGATTGATTTTAGATGACCAATCAATAGAGTCAATGATTTTATACGTAAGGTCATAAGTTTCAGATGTTGTTCTGTTTGAATGTTGCTAATACATGTATTTGCGTACGCGAATGATGTCATAATATCGTTCTTTCTAACATTCTTCGACTCTTCAAAAATACTATCCAAATCCACTTTGCTCAACAATCCCAGACCGACAATCACGACTGCGCAATCTCCAATGCTATCCTTGGTCAGCTTCTCATTCTTCTTGAGATAGCCTGCGCACAACTCACCGAACTCTTCGCTAAGTTTTAATGACTGCTTGTCTAGTCGTCCACCGTTTTCTAAATCACGGTCAATAAACCATTGTTTGACTTTTTCTAGTGTGTTCATAGTAGTACCTCATCCCCTACTCTAATCTTCTCATACACGTCCTTAGTAACTACGAAAATGCCGTAGTCACGAATAGTAAGCGTATATAGCTTGCCGTGTCGTCCTTTCTCGACGACCTTACCAAATATCTCAGCGCCTGCGTTATCCGCCTTGTAGATAACCATAGGCTTCTTCTTTTCTAGTTCTGCAATCCTGTCCATCTGCCAGATGTTTAGTCCAGCAGATACCAGAATCCAGATAGCTATGAATCGTTTCAATCTGTGACCTCCTCAAATTTCATAAACGTCATCCAATGCGTAGTACCTCTTTGTTGTCCAAACAATGGTTTAAAAGGTACAGATTTAAGAACTTCTTTAACGTTGATTTGACAATCAGACCATTTAAAAACTAGAGTACCTCCAACTTTTAGAACTCTCATGCATTCTTCAAAATCCTTGGCTAAATCTTCCGGCCAGGTAACTTTATCCAGCTGGCCATATTGTGATCGCATAATTGAGTTTTGACCTGCCCATTTCAAATGT
>NZ_VMLM01000068.1:0-10602 GCF_013276695.1 Streptococcus sp. 4155 | reverse complement strand
AATTTTAAGCAGAATATCATTTCTCTTTTTAGAATCAAAACGACGAGATTGTGGAATCTCTACAGGAACAATAGGTTGTGGCATTAAAATATCCTCCAATAGTTTTACTTTACTAATAGTATACAGGAGGTCTTCCATGAATGATAGATACCTTGTTATGACGCGCTTACGAGCAAACTAGGTAGCTCGCCACAGGATGCTCAAAATACTGATTTGAGGTTGTAGAAAGTCAGTCACATATATACGGTAAGACGACGCTGACGTGGTTTGAAGAGATTTTCGAAGAGTATAAAGAAGTTGCTCAGAGAAGATTCTTGATGGATAATTTGAACTTGAAATTTAGAACCTAGAAAATTTTTGAAAAAAGAGGATTTTTTTGAATAAAAGCCTTTACAAAAAAAATTAAAGTGGTATAATTAAATCATAAAAGGTGCAAACGTTTTCGTAAAACGTTTGCCTAAATAAAAATAAAGGAGATTTGAATGATGAAAGATACATTCAAAAATGTCTTGTCTTTCGAATTTTGGCAAAAATTCGGTAAGGCTTTGATGGTGGTTATCGCGGTTATGCCGGCTGCTGGTTTGATGATTTCAATCGGTAAGTCTATCGTGATGATTAACCCTAACTTTGCTCCACTCGTTATTACTGGTGGTGTCCTAGAGCAAATCGGTTGGGGGGTTATCGTTAACCTTCATATCTTGTTTGCCCTCGCTATTGGAGGAAGCTGGGCTAAGGAACGTGCTGGTGGTGCGTTTGCGGCAGGTCTTGCCTTTATCCTAATCAACCGTATCACTGGTACAATCTTTGGTGTATCAGGAGACATGTTGAAGAATCCAGAAGCTATGGTAACAACTCTCTTTGGTGGATCAATCAAAGTTGCTGATTACTTCATTAGTGTTATGGAAGCTCCAGCACTTAACATGGGTGTATTCGTAGGGATTATTTCTGGTTTTATTGGAGCAACTGCTTACAATAAATACTATAACTTCCGTAAGCTTCCTGATGCACTTTCATTCTTTAACGGAAAACGTTTTGTACCATTTGTAGTTATTCTTCGTTCAGTAATTGCTGCAATTCTACTTTCAGCTTTCTGGCCACTTGTGCAAACTGGTATCAATAGCTTTGGTATTTGGATTGCCAACTCACAAGAAACTGCACCAATCCTTGCACCATTCTTGTATGGTACTTTGGAACGTTTGCTCTTGCCATTTGGTCTTCACCATATGTTGACTATCCCAATGAACTACACAGCTCTTGGTGGTACTTATGACATTTTAACTGGTGCAGCTAAAGGTACTCAAGTATTTGGTCAAGACCCACTATGGCTTGCATGGGTAACAGACCTTGTTAATCTTAAAGGTACAGATGCAAGTCACTACCAACAATTGTTAGATACTGTTCACCCAGCTCGTTTCAAAGTTGGACAAATGATCGGGTCATTCGGTATCTTGATGGGTGTAATCGTGGCTATCTACCGTAATGTTGATACTGACAAGAAACATAAATACAAAGGTATGATGATTGCGACAGCTCTTGCAACATTCTTGACAGGGGTTACTGAACCAATCGAATACATGTTCATGTTCGTTGCAACACCTATGTATCTTGTTTACTCACTTGTTCAAGGTGCTGCCTTCGCTATGGCTGACGTTGTAAACCTACGTATGCACTCATTCGGTTCAATCGAGTTCTTGACTCGTACACCTATTGCAATCAGTGCTGGTATCGGTATGGATATCATTAACTTCGTTTGGGTAACTGTTCTCTTTGCCGTAATCATGTATTTTATCGCAAACTTCATGATTCAAAAATTCAACTACGCAACTCCAGGGCGTAACGGAAACTACGAAACTGCTGAAGGTTCAGAAGAATCTAGTAGCGAAGTGAAAGTTGCAGCAGGCTCTCAAGCTGTAAACATCATCAACCTTCTTGGTGGACGTGCAAATATCGTTGATGTTGACGCATGTATGACTCGTCTTCGTGTAACTGTTAAAGATGCAGATAAAGTAGGAAATGCAGAGCAATGGAAAGCAGAAGGAGCTATGGGTCTTGTCATGAAAGGACAAGGGGTTCAAGCTATCTACGGACCAAAAGCTGACGTATTGAAATCTGATATCCAAGATATCCTTGATTCAGGTGAAATCATTCCTGAAACTCTTCCAAGCCAAATGACTGAAGCACAACAAAACACTGTTCACTTCAAAGGTCTTACTGAGGAAGTTTACTCAGTAGCAGACGGTCAAGTTATTGCTTTGGAACAAGTAAAAGATCCAGTATTTGCTCAAAAAATGATGGGTGATGGATTTGCAGTAGAACCTGCAAATGGAAACATTGTATCTCCAGTTTCAGGTACTGTATCAAGCATCTTCCCAACAAAACATGCTCTTGGTATTGTGACTGAAGCAGGTCTTGAAGTATTGGTTCACATTGGTTTGGACACAGTAAGTCTTGAAGGTAAACCATTTACAGTTCATGTTGCTGAAGGACAAAAAGTTGCAGCAGGAGATCTTCTTGTCACAGCTGACTTGGATGCTATCCGTGCAGCAGGACGTGAAACTTCAACAGTAGTTGTCTTCACAAATGGTGATGCAATTAAATCAGTTAAATTAGAAAAAACAGGTTCTCTTGCAGCTAAAACAGCAGTTGCTAAAGTAGAATTGTAATATACTTGAGGTTGGAAGCTGTATTCCAACCTCTTATTTTGGGAGAAAAGCATGAAATTTTTAACACTCAATACTCACAGTTGGATGGAAAAAGAAGCAGAGGAAAAATTCCAGATTTTGCTTGAGGATATTCTTGAAAAAGACTATGATTTGATTTGTTTCCAAGAAATCAATCAGGAGATCACTTCGCCAGAGGTGGAGGTTAATGACCTTTATCAAGCTTTGCCAGCAGCTGAGCCTATTCACCAAGATCACTATGTTAGACTCTTGGTTGAAAAGTTGTCTGAGCAAGGGAAAAATTACTACTGGACTTGGGCCTATAACCATATCGGTTATGATCGCTACCATGAAGGTGTAGCTATCTTGTCTAAAAAACCTATTGAAGCCAGAGAAATTTTGGTTTCAGATGTGGATGATCCAACAGACTATCATACTCGTCGTGTTGCTTTGGCTGAAACTGTAGTTGATGGTAAGGAGCTTGCAGTTGCAAGTGTCCACCTTTCTTGGTGGGATAAAGGTTTCCAAGAAGAATGGGCACGATTTGAGAATGTCTTGAAAGAATTGAACAAGCCACTTTTACTAGCTGGAGATTTCAACAACCCAGCTGGACAGGAAGGCTACCAAGCTATTTTGGCTAGTCCATTAGGCTTACAAGACGCTTTTGAAGTTGCTCAAGAGAAAAGCGGTAGCTATACCGTTCCACCAGAAATTGATGGCTGGAAAGGGAACACTGAACCCCTTCGAATCGATTATGTCTTTACTACCAAAGAGTTAGCGGTGGAAAATTTACATGTCGTATTTGATGGTAACAAGAGTCCACAAGTCAGTGATCACTATGGCTTGAGTGCTATTTTAAACTGGAAATAATAACTGATACTCTTCGAAANNCTGCGGCTAGTTTCCTAGTTTGATCTTTGATTTTCATTGAGTATGAAAAGAGGTTGGAACCATGAAATTCTAGCCTTTTTATTATTAGAGAAGCTACTGGAAATAGCCTAAATAAGTGAGACTACTGTAATGGAATAAAATATGGTATAATTGATAAGATAGATAGAATAGAGGATATTATGTCATTTACGAAATTTCAATTTAAAAACTATATTAGAGAGGCCTTGGAGGAGTTAAAATTTACAGCTCCAACAGAGGTGCAAGACAAATTGATTCCTATTGTTTTGGCAGGTAGAGATTTGGTTGGAGAATCAAAAACAGGTTCAGGTAAGACTCACACTTTCTTGTTACCGATTTTCCAGCAATTAGATGAAGCTAGCGATAGTGTACAGGCAGTGATTACTGCACCGAGTCGTGAGTTGGCTACTCAAATTTACCAAGCAGCCCGTCAGATTGCTGCCCACTCAGACGTGGAAGTTCGTGTGGTTAATTATGTGGGTGGTACGGATAAGGCTCGTCAGATTGAGAAATTGGCAAGCAATCAGCCTCATATTGTTATTGGAACACCAGGCCGTATTTACGACTTGGTTAAATCCGGTGATTTGGCTATTCACAAGGCCAAGACCTTTGTTGTTGATGAAGCAGACATGACCTTGGATATGGGATTCTTGGAAACTGTTGATAAGATTGCTGGCAGTCTTTCAAAAGACTTGCAATTCATGGTCTTCTCAGCGACTATTCCGCAAAAACTGCAACCATTCTTGAAAAAATACTTATCAAATCCAGTTATGGAGAAAATCAAGACCAAAACGATCATTTCTGATACCATTGATAATTGGTTGATTTCTACTAAGGGACGTGATAAGAATGCTCAAATTTACCAGTTGACTCAGTTGATGCAACCGTATTTGGCAATGATTTTTGTTAACACTAAAACGCGTGCTGATGAATTGCATTCTTACCTGACTGCTCAAGGCTTGAAGGTGGCAAAAATTCATGGGGATATTGCCCCTCGTGAGCGCAAGCGTATCATGAATCAGGTGAAAAATCTGGATTTTGAGTACATTGTCGCAACAGACTTGGCAGCGCGTGGGATTGACATTGAAGGTGTCAGCCATGTCATCAATGATGCCATTCCGCAAGATTTGTCCTTCTTTGTTCATCGAGTTGGTCGTACTGGAAGAAATGGCCTACCAGGCACAGCCATTACCCTTTATCAGCCAAGTGATGACTCGGATATCCGTGAGTTGGAGAAATTGGGAATCAAGTTTACTCCTAAGATGGTCAAAGATGGAGAATTCCAAGATACCTATGACCGTGATCGTCGTGCTAATCGTGAGAAGAAGCAAGATAAGCTTGATATTGAAATGATTGGTCTGGTCAAAAAGAAAAAGAAAAAAGTCAAACCGGGTTATAAGAAGAAAATTCAATGGGCGGTTGATGAAAAGCGCCGCAAAACCAAGCGTGCTGAAAATCGCGCTCGCGGTCGTGCAGAGCGTAAAGCGAAACGCCAAACATTTTAATAGAAATTGTTGGAGTACTGAACTCCAACTTTTTGCTTTATGAGAACGAACTATCTAAACCGAAATATCACATTAAAGACTGCAAATTGCGCTAAAAAATGGTATAATGATAAAGTTATATAGTCCCGATAAGATGGTAGGCATTTATCACTAAGAGTTTTCCTACCAGTACTTTGTAACTCTATAACACTATTTTTAAGGGGGGACATTTTTATGTCAGAACGTAAATTATTCACGTCTGAATCTGTATCTGAGGGGCATCCAGATAAGATTGCAGACCAAATTTCAGATGCGATTTTGGATGCTATTTTAGCAGAGGATCCAGAGGCGCACGTTGCTGCTGAGACAGCTGTCTATACTGGTTCCGTCCACGTTTTTGGTGAAATTTCTACAAATGCCTATGTGGATATTAACCGTGTGGTTCGAGATACCATTGCAGAGATTGGCTATACCAATACAGAATATGGATTTTCTGCTGAGACGGTGGGAGTTCATCCGTCACTTGTTGAGCAGTCACCAGATATTGCTCAAGGTGTTAACGAAGCCTTGGAGGTTCGTGGGAACGCAGACCAAGATCCACTTGATTTGATTGGTGCTGGAGACCAAGGGCTCATGTTTGGATTTGCAGTGGATGAAACAGAAGAGCTCATGCCATTGCCAATTTCTCTCAGCCACAAGTTGGTTCGTCGTCTGGCAGAATTTCGTAAATCTGGAGAAATTAGCTATCTCCGTCCAGATGCAAAATCACAAGTTACAGTTGAGTACGATGAAAATGACCGTCCGGTACGTGTAGATACAGTCGTTATTTCTACTCAGCATGATCCAGAGGCTACTAATGAACAAATCCATCAAGATGTGATTGACAAGGTCATCAAAGAAGTTATTCCATCTTCTTATCTCGATGATAAGACAAAATTCTTTATCAATCCGACAGGTCGTTTTGTAATCGGTGGTCCTCAAGGGGACTCAGGTTTGACTGGTCGTAAGATTATTGTAGATACTTATGGTGGCTACTCTCGTCATGGTGGTGGTGCCTTCTCTGGTAAGGATGCGACTAAGGTGGACCGTTCTGCCTCATATGCAGCTCGCTATATTGCCAAGAACTTCGTTGCAGCCGGTCTTGCTAAGAAGGCAGAAGTTCAATTGGCCTACGCTATCGGTGTTGCCCAACCTGTTTCTGTTCGTATCGATACTTTCGGTACAGGAACAGTAGCTGAAAGCAAGCTTGAAAAAGCAGCCCGTCAAATCTTTGACCTTCGCCCTGCAGGAATTATCCAAATGCTGGACCTCAAGCGTCCAATTTACCGTCAAACAGCAGCTTATGGACACATGGGACGTACAGATATTGACCTTCCATGGGAACGTTTGGACAAGGTAGACGCTTTAAAAGAAGCAGTCAAATAAAATCTTAAGAGGGGGACTTCCTCTCTTTTTTATAGTTTTTAACTATACTGGGATACTGTTCTGAAAATCCATTTTGCGAAAGTAGAGATTTACATGTATTTCTTTAAAAATGCCAAAGGTTGAGATTTCTCCTCGTAATAGATAATCATGGAGATATTTCAATCCAAAGTTTTATTCGTTATCACTTGACTATTGCAAGGTTTTCTAGAGCAACAGAGTCATGGAATGGACTCATGGTTGAGATTTCTCCTTGTTGCTTGGACTTCATTCAAAAGTCTGTGACCCAAGTCTTGTTCAAACTTCCAATACACTAGCTGTTTCCATAACATGACTTCTGCACTAGACTTTCTTTTCCGAATAAATAGATAGAACCACAGAATCTAGTAAACCTAGAATTAAAATTATGGTATAATATTAGCAATAAAAAGAATCTGGAGGATTAGAATCATGGTATCAACGAAAACACAAATTGCTGGTTTTGAGTTTGACAATTGCTTGATGAATGCAGCAGGTGTGGCTTGTATGACGATAGAGGAGTTAGAAGAGGTCAAAAACTCAGCGGCAGGAACCTTTGTTACTAAGACAGCAACCTTGGACTTTCGTCAGGGAAATCCTGAGCCACGCTATCAAGATGTCCCACTTGGTTCTATCAATTCTATGGGCTTGCCAAATAAGGGCTTAGACTATTATTTGGATTATCTTTTGGATTTACAGGAAAAAGAGCCAAACCGAACTTTCTTCTTATCTCTGGTTGGAATGTCTCCAGAGGAAACCCATACTATCTTGAAAAAAGTCCAAGAGAGTGATTTTCGTGGTCTGACTGAGCTAAATCTTTCCTGTCCAAATGTTCCAGGTAAACCTCAGATTGCCTATGATTTTGAGACAACAGACCGGATTTTGGCAGAGGTGTTTGCCTACTTCACCAAACCTCTTGGAATTAAATTGCCACCATATTTTGATATTGTTCACTTTGACCAAGCGGCAGCTATTTTCAACAAGTATCCGCTCAAGTTTGTCAACTGCGTTAACTCTATCGGAAACGGCCTCTATATAGAAGACGAATCTGTCGTTATTCGGCCTAAGAATGGTTTTGGTGGAATTGGTGGAGAATACATCAAACCAACTGCTTTAGCTAATGTTCACGCCTTTTATCAACGCTTAAATCCCCAGATCCAAATCATTGGAACAGGTGGCGTGTTGACTGGTCGTGATGCCTTTGAACATATTCTCTGTGGAGCGAGTATGGTGCAGGTGGGAACCACCCTTCACAAAGAAGGCGTCGGTGCCTTTGACCGCATTACCAATGAACTAAAAGCAATCATGGCGGAAAAAGGATACGAGAGCTTAGAAGATTTCCGTGGGAAATTGCGCTATATTGACTAAATTAAATCGAAAAATCAGAAGAAAGGAGAGAAGATGCTAGCCATTGAAGAGAGTCAGAAGTTGACTTTATCAAATTTACCTAGCCTGAGCCTTTTTACAGGGACAGATCAGGGTCAGTTTGAAGTGATGAAGAGTCAAGTATTGAAACAGATTGGCTATGATTCTGCTGATCTCAACTTTGCCTACTTTGATATGAAAGAAGTGGTCTACAAGGATGTGGAACTGGAGTTAGTCAGCCTTCCTTTCTTTGCGGATGAGAAAATCGTGATATTAGACCATTTTGTAGATATCACAACAGCCAAGAAACGCTTTTTAACAGATGATGAACTCAAGTCGTTTGAGGAATACCTTGATAACCCTTCACCAACAACCAAGTTGTTGATCTTTGCGGAAGGAAAGCTGGATAGCAAAAGACGGCTGGTAAAATTACTTAAGCGTGATGCCAAGGTCTTTGATGCAGTAGAAGCCAAAGAACAAGAATTACGCCAGTATTTCCAAAAGTGGAGCCAGAAAGAAGGTCTGCAGTTTACCAATAATTCTTTTGAAAATCTTCTCGTCAAGTCGGGTTTTCAATTTAGCGAAATCCAGAAAAATCTCCTCTTTTTACAGTCCTATAAGGAAGACTCTGTTATCGAGGAAGAGGATATTGTTAACGCAATTCCCAAGACCTTACAGGACAATATTTTTGATTTAACTCAGTTTATTCTGACTAAAAAGATGGATCAGGCGCGCGATTTGGTTAGAGATTTGACCTTGCAAGGTGAAGATGAAATCAAACTGATTGCAGTCATGCTAGGACAATTTCGGACTTTTACTCAGGTGAAGATTTTGGCGGAGTCTGGGCAAACAGAATCTCAGATTGCAAGTAGTCTAGGAAGTTTTCTCGGACGCAATCCTAATCCCTATCAAATCAAGTTTGCGCTGAGAGATTCAAGAGGACTTTCTTTGAGCTTTTTGAAGCAAGTAATTTCCTACTTGATTGAGACAGACTATCAGATTAAGACAGGACTCTATGAAAAAGGTTTCCTTTTTGAAAAGGCACTCTTACAGATTGCTAGTCAGGTCAATTGACATTTGTTGAAACTACAACCCGCGTCAGGATTATCTTGTCGTGGGTTTCTTGCTGATTTGCTTATTTTATACTCAATGAAAATCAAAGAGCAAACTAGGAAACTAGCTGCAGGCTGCTCAAAGCACTGCTTTGAGGTTGCAGATAGAACTGACGAAGTCAGCTCAAAACACCGTTTTGAGGTTGCAGATAGAACTGACGAAGTCAGCTCAAAACACCGTTTTGAGGTTGCAGATAGAACTGACGAAGTCAGCTCAAAACACCGTTTTGAGGTTGCCGGATAAGACTGACGAAGTCAGTAACATATACCTACGGCAAGGCGACGTTGACGCGGTTTGAAGAGATTTTCGAAGAGTATTATTAGAAAGTATGTCAGTGATTTCCTTATCTATAAGCAAAAAACTTGAAAAAAGTGAATGTTTGCGTTATCATTTTCATATAGAAAGAAAAAGAGGTATTACAGATGGCTATTATCTTACCAGAACTTCCATATGCATACGACGCTTTGGAACCATACATCGATGCGGAAACAATGCATTTGCACCATGACAAACACCATCAAACTTATGTCAACAATGCCAATGCAGCTTTAGAAAAACACCCTGAAATCGGTGAAGACCTTGAAGCCTTGCTTGCTGATGTAGAATCTATCCCAGCTGATATCCGTCAAGCACTTATCAACAATGGTGGCGGACACTTGAACCACGCTCTTTTCTGGGAATTGATGACTCCCGAGAAAACAGCTCCTTCAGCAGAACTGGCAGCAGCAATCGATGCAACATTTGGTTCACTTGAAGAATTCCAAGCAGCCTTCACTGCAGCAGCAACAACTCGTTTTGGTTCAGGTTGGGCATGGTTGGTTGTCAACAAAGAAGGGAAACTTGAAGTGACTTCAACAGCAAACCAAGACACACCAATCTCAGAAGGTAAAAAACCAATCTTGGGCTTGGACGTTTGGGAACATGCTTACTACGTGAAATACCGCAACGTGCGTCCTGACTACATCAAAGCTTTCTTTTCAGTAATCAACTGGAATAAAGTAGATGAATTGTACGCAGCTGCTAAATAATGATAGTTGGAGGGAAGAATTGTTCTTCTCTTTTTTAGGTTATAAGATTCTGGTCTGACAAAATCGTTAGACTTTTTTCATTTTTATGAGAAACGTGCTAAATTTCAAATAGGGCGTGCAAAGCCTTTGATATAGCTACTTTTCACAATTGAGCTAATGGATTTTTAAACTTTTTGTGGACTTTTTAGGAACTTTTTAATTTTTCAATGGCTTTTTCATAAAATGAAGTAGCGTTTTTCTTGTTGTCTTTGGACAAGTGGCTATAAGTATCCATGGTTATTGAAATTTGAGAATGACCAAGCCTTGTTTGTATTTCTTTGTAAGGCAGTCCAGCATTGAGCAAGATACTAGCGTGAGTATGGCGGAAGGCGTGGAATGTTAAACGAGGGCAGTCAGAAAGTTTTAAATGTTTCTCAAGTCTATGCCTAAGCGTCCTAGCGTCTCTATATTCGTCAAAGGAATTAGAAAATACTTTTTCATAAGTCAAGCCTATTTCTCTACCAACTTGCGCTTGTCTATTTTTGTAAAGCCGCAGCATGAGTACCGTCTTATTATCCAAGTCAATCATTCTAACGCTTGATTTTGTTTTAGGGGTAGTGACTT
>NZ_VMLM01000067.1:0-25119 GCF_013276695.1 Streptococcus sp. 4155 | reverse complement strand
AAACACAGTTTTGAGGTTGCAGATAGAACTGACGAAGTCAGTAACATATACGTACGGCAAGGCAACGTTGACGCGGTTTGAAGAGATTCTCGAAGAGTTTCAAACATATGCAATTATTTCTGAAAGAGTACAGTTAGGAGAGGGTTATGCCGATTCGAATTGATAGAAAATTACCAGCTGTTGAGATTTTACGGACAGAGAATATCTTTGTCATGGATGATCAACGTGCGGCCCACCAAGATATCCGTCCTTTGAAGATTTTAATTTTAAATCTCATGCCACAGAAAATGGTCACAGAAACCCAGTTGTTGCGCCATTTGGCTAATACGCCCCTGCAATTGGATATTGATTTTCTCTATATGGAGAGCCATCGTTCTAAAACAACTCGTTCAGAGTACATGGAGACCTTTTATAAAACCTTTCCTGAAGTCAAGGATGAGTATTTTGATGGGATGATTATCACGGGTGCTCCAGTTGAGCATTTACCATTTGAGGAAGTGGACTATTGGGAGGAATTTAGCCAGGTGCTTGAGTGGTCCAAGACCCATGTCTATTCGACCCTTTATATCTGTTGGGGGGCTCAGGCTGGTCTTTATCTGCGTTATGGAGTGGAAAAATACCAGATGGACAGTAAGTTATCGGGTATTTATCCTCAGGACACTTTAAAAGAAGGGCACCTTCTTTTAAGAGGCTTTGACGATAGCTATGTTTCCCCTCATTCTCGGCACACGGAGATTTCTAAGGAAGAGGTCTTAAACAAAACCAATCTCGAGATTTTATCAGAGGGTTCTCAGGTTGGGGTTTCGATTTTGGCTAGTCGTGATTTGCGTGAAATTTATAGTTTTGGGCATTTGGAATATGACCGTGATACCTTGGCAAATGAATATTTCCGAGATCGTGATGCAGGTTTGGATCCTCATATTCCAGAAAATTACTTTAAGGATGATGATGTCAACCAGACACCTTGTCTTTGTTGGTCTTCATCAGCAGCCCTCTTTTTCAGTAACTGGGTGAATTATGCGGTCTATCAGGAGACGCCTTTTGACTGGAGAAAAATAGAAGATGATGCATCTACATTTGGGTATTTATAAGAGGAATTATGACATATTTAGACGCTTTTAAATCAGGGAACTTGGTTTTACCGAGTGCCCTTCTCTTGCATTTTAAGGAACTCTTTCCTTCCAGCGATGATTTTCTAGTCTGGCAATTTTTCTATTTGCAAAATACGACAGGCTTAGAAGAAATGTCGCCCAGCCAGATTGCTGAAAGGATTGGCAAGGAAATTTCGGAAGTCAATCAGGCTATTTCCAATCTGACGGAGAGGGGACTGCTTCAGTATCGAACGATCGAATTGAATGGCGAAATTGAATTGCTCTTTGATGCTAGTTTGGCTTTGGAACGTTTGGATGACTTGCTTGGAGCTATTGCTTCGAGTTCAGACCAGTTGATACCTCAAAATCAGCTTAAGGATTTGGTGGAAACCTTCCAGCAGGAGTTGGGACGCTTGTTGACGCCTTTTGAGATTGAGGATTTGATGAAGACACTAAAGGAAGATGGAACCAGTGCTGACTTGATTAAGGAAGCTCTTCGTGAAGCTGTTTTGAATGGAAAACCAAACTGGAAGTACATCCAGGCGATTTTGAGAAACTGGCGACATGAAGGTATCAAAAGTGTGGCTCAAATCGAGGCTAAGCGGGCAGAAAGAGAAGCAAGCAATCCTCAGTTGACACAGGTATCGGCAGATTTCAGAAATGCTATGGATCTCTGGAAGGATTAATCCATGTCAGCAGGCTTGAAATCCGAGTAAGATTTGCAAGCTGTGTCTAATTGTGATAAAATAAATAGAAAATAAATTGAAAAAAGAGGTATGTGAAATGTCACGTAAACCATTTATCGCTGGTAACTGGAAAATGAACAAAAATCCAGAAGAAGCTAAAGCATTCGTTGAAGCAGTTGCGTCAAAACTTCCTTCATCAGATCTTGTTGAAGCAGGTATCGCTGCTCCAGCTCTTGATTTGACAACAGTTCTTGCTGCGGCAAAAGGTTCAAACCTTAAAGTTGCTGCTCAAAACTGCTACTTTGAAAATGCAGGTGCCTTCACTGGTGAAACAAGCCCACAAGTTTTGAAAGAAATCGGTACTGACTACGTTGTTATCGGTCACTCAGAACGCCGTGACTACTTCCATGAAACTGACGAAGATATCAACAAAAAAGCAAAAGCAATCTTTGCAAACGGTATGCTTCCAATCATCTGTTGTGGTGAGTCACTTGAAACTTACGAAGCTGGTAAAGCTGCTGAATTTGTAGGTGCTCAAGTATCTGCTGCATTGGCTGGATTGACTGCTGAACAAGTTGCTGCATCAGTTATCGCTTACGAACCAATCTGGGCTATCGGTACTGGTAAATCAGCTTCACAAGACGACGCACAAAAAATGTGTAAAGTTGTTCGTGACGTTGTAGCTGCTGACTTTGGTCAAGAAGTTGCAGACAAAGTTCGTGTTCAATACGGTGGTTCTGTTAAACCTGAGAACGTTGCTTCATACATGGCTTGTCCAGACGTTGACGGTGCCCTTGTAGGTGGTGCGTCACTTGAAGCTGAAAGCTTCTTGGCTTTGCTTGACTTTGTAAAATAATCAGTAAGTAGCAAAAGCTAGGTGGAACAGCATTCAGATGTCTGTTCCATTTTTTATAGGAGAGGAAAGATTGAAAACAAAATTTGTATGTATAGGGCTAGCAAGCCTTTGCTTACTTGGCGTAAGAGTTTCAGGAATTGCGGCAGATGAAACAAGTGGAAGCACAGTTTCAGAAAAATCTAGTCTATCAACAGGAACTTCATCAACTAGTAGCAATGAACAGAGAAACAGTGTCTCTGCCCACTGGGATGGGGATTATTATGTAAAGGATGATGGTTCTAAAGCTCAAAGTGAATGGATTTTTGACAACTACTATAAGGCTTGGTTTTATATTAATTCAGATGGTCGTTACTCGCAGAATGAATGGCATGGAAATTACTACCTGAAATCAGGTGGATATATGGCCCAAAACGAGTGGATCTATGACAGTAATTATAAGAGTTGGTTTTATCTCAAGTCAGATGGGGCTTATGCTCATCAAGAATGGCAATTGATTGGAAATAAGTGGTACTACTTCAAGAAGTGGGGTTACATGGCTAAAAGCCAATGGCAAGGAAGTTATTTCTTGAATGGTCAAGGAGCTATGATGCAAAATGAATGGCTCTATGATCCAGCCTATTCTGCTTATTTTTATCTAAAATCTGATGGAACTTATGCTAACCAAGAGTGGCAAAAAGTGGGCGGCAAATGGTACTATTTCAAGAAGTGGGGCTATATGGCTCGGAATGAGTGGCAAGGCAACTACTATTTGACTGGAAGTGGTGCCATGGCGACTGACGAAGTGATTATGGATGGTGCTCGCTATATCTTTGCGGCCTCTGGTGAGCTCAAAGAAAAGAAAGATTTGAATGTCGGCTGGGTTCACAGAGATGGTAAACGCTATTTCTTTAATAATAGAGAAGAACAAGTGGGAACCGAACATGCTAAGAAAGTCATTGATATTAGTGAGCACAATTGTCGTATCAATGATTGGAAAAAGGTTATTGATGAGAACGAAGTGGATGGTGTCATTGTTCGTCTAGGTTATAGCGGTAAAGAAGACAAGGAATTGGCGCATAACATTAAGGAGTTAAACCGTCTGGGAATTCCTTATGGTGTCTATCTCTATACCTATGCTGAAAATGAGACCGATGCTGAGAGTGACGCTAAACAGACCATTGAACTTATAAAGAAATACAATATGAACCTGTCTTACCCTATCTATTATGATGTTGAGAATTGGGAATATGTAAATAAGAGCAAGAGAGCTCCAAGTGATACAGGCACTTGGGTTAAAATCATCAACAAGTACATGGAGACGATGAAGCAGGCGGGTTATCAAAATGTGTATGTCTATAGCTATCGTAGTTTATTACAGACGCGTTTAAAACACCCAGATATTTTAAAACATGTAAACTGGGTAGCAGCCTATACCAATGCTTTAGAATGGGAAAACCCTCATTATTCAGGAGAAAAAGGTTGGCAATATACCTCTTCTGAATACATGAAAGGAATCCAAGGGCGCGTAGATGTCAGCGTTTGGTATTAAGCGATGATTTGAAAGAGGGATGTGATAGTAGCACCCTCTTTTTCTTTGTTTTATGGCAGTTCATCCTCGAGTAAATTCAAGATCTCGCTAGGAAATAAATCTTATATGGTAGATTGAATATAGACCAGGACATTGCGGTTGCTAAAACATTTTTAGAAATTCATTTGTCTTTCCTAATCGACTTGGCTCCCTCTTATTTCAATCTATTATAGTCTTGGGGAATTTCTTCAAACCACGTCAGCGTGGTCAGTTCTACCTGCGACCTCAAAACTTGTACTTTGGTTAAGCTGGGTTTAGTTTCCTAGTTTGCTGATGGATTTCCATTGACTATAAGCATCCAGACCTCTTTTTCGTCTTCTAAAGAATTCTTAAATTATCAGTCTATTGCAACTTTTCTCATGTGGGTCATTTGGCTTGCTATTGTCTTTCCTTAGTAGTATACTAAGGTAGTAATCATTAAGAAGTGGTTACATAAAAATAATGAATGAGGTAAAAACAATGGTAGAATTGAAAAAAGAAGCAGCAAAAGATGTCGCAACATTAACAAAAGCAGCGCCAGTAGCATTGGCAAAAACAAAGGAAGTTTTGAATCAAGCAGTAGCAGATTTGTATGTAGCGCATATTGCTCTTCATCAAGTGCACTGGTACATGCGTGGACGCGGTTTTATGGTATGGCATCCAAAAATGGATGAGTACATGGATGATCTTGATGGTCATTTAGATGAAATCAGCGAACGATTGATTACACTCGGTGGTAAACCATACTCTACTTTGACAGAATTCCTTCAACACAGCGAAATCGAAGAAGAAGCTGGTGAATACCGTAATGTTGAAGAAAGCTTGGAACGTGTTCTAGCTATTTATCGCTACCTCATCACTCTTTTCCAAAAAGCGTTGGATGTGACTGACGAAGAAGGCGATGATGTTACAAACGATATTTTTGTTGGTGCTAAGGCTGAACTTGAGAAAACAGTTTGGATGCTTGCGGCAGAACTTGGACAAGCACCTGGTTTATAAGAAACAAGGCAACATAGATAAATCTGTAGGAAATTTCTTACAGATTTTTTCTATTTTGTAAGCTATTCCAAACCAGTCTTTTTTTGAGTTTTTTGATAGAATAGTACTATCAGTAAAAAGGATGGAAGCATGACTAAGAAAATCGTAGCTATTTGGGCCCAGGATGAAGAGGGTGTGATTGGTAAGGACAATCGTCTGCCTTGGCATTTGCCAGCAGAACTGCAACACTTCAAAGAAACAACTCTGAATCATGCTATCTTGATGGGACGGGTGACCTTTGATGGGATGGGGCGTCGCTTGCTTCCACAACGGGAGACCTTGATTTTGACGCGTAATCCGGAAGAAAAGATAGATGGGGTGGCTACTTTTCACGATGTCCAGTCTGTTCTGGACTGGTATCAGACTCAAGAAAAGAATCTCTACATTATCGGTGGGAAGCAGATTTTTCAGGCTTTTGAGTCCTATTTGGATGAAGTGATTGTCACTCAAATTCATGCTCAGGTGGAGGGAGATACCTATTTTCCTGAAGAGTTTGACTTGTCTCTTTTTGAGACAGTTTCAAGCAAATTTTACGCCAAAGATGAGAAAAATCCTTATGATTTTACCATCCAATACCGCAAGAGAAAGGAAGTCTAATGGAACGGAGTTTATTTGGTTTATTCACGGCTTTTCTGTGTTTCATCTGCCTTCTGGCAGGAGCACAGGCTTTTCGTAAAAAGCGTTACGGGCTTTCTATCCTCCTTTGGTTAAATGCCTTTACCAATCTGGTCAATAGTATTCATGCTTTTTACATGACCTTATTTTAGATAGAATGACAGTATAGAATGGAAGGAAATCATGTCTACAAATAGAAAAAATGATATGATGGTTTATTGCTCATTTTGTGGCAAAAACCAAGAAGAAGTACAAAAAATAATCGCTGGCAACAATGCTTTTATTTGTAATGAATGCGTGGAGCTAGCTCAAGAAATTATTCGAGAAGAATTGGTTGAGGAAGTCTTGGCAGACTTGTCTGAGGTGCCAAAACCAATTGAACTCCTCCATATCTTGAACCACTATGTAATCGGTCAAGATCGTGCCAAGCGTGCCTTGGCAGTGGCGGTTTACAACCACTACAAACGTATCAATTTCCACGATACGCGTGAGGAGTCAGAAGATGTGGATTTGCAGAAGTCAAACATTTTGATGATTGGCCCAACTGGTTCAGGGAAAACTTTCCTTGCCCAGACCTTGGCTAAGAGCTTGAATGTGCCTTTTGCGATTGCGGATGCGACAGCTCTGACTGAGGCTGGTTATGTGGGTGAGGACGTGGAAAATATTCTCCTTAAACTCTTGCAGGCTGCTGACTTTAATATCGAGCGTGCAGAGCGTGGGATTATCTACGTGGATGAAATTGACAAGATTGCCAAGAAGAGCGAGAACGTATCGATCACACGGGATGTTTCTGGTGAAGGGGTGCAACAAGCCCTTCTCAAGATTATCGAGGGAACTGTTGCTAGCGTGCCGCCTCAAGGTGGACGCAAACATCCGCAACAAGAAATGATTCAAGTGGATACTAAAAATATCCTCTTCATCGTGGGTGGTGCCTTTGATGGTATTGAAGAAATTGTCAAACAACGTCTGGGTGAAAAGGTTATCGGCTTTGGTCAAAATAATAAAGCAATTGATGAAAACAGCTCTTACATGCAAGAAATCATCGCAGAAGATATTCAAAAATTCGGTATTATTCCAGAGTTGATTGGACGCTTGCCTGTCTTTGCAGCCCTTGAGCAATTAACGATTGATGACTTGGTTCGTATCTTGAAAGAGCCAAGAAATGCCTTGGTCAAACAGTACCAAACCTTGTTATCTTATGACGACGTTGAGTTGGAATTTGATGACGAAGCCCTTCAAGAAATCGCCAATAAGGCTATCGAACGCAAAACTGGTGCGCGTGGTCTTCGCTCCATCATCGAAGAAACCATGCTAGATGTCATGTTTGAAGTACCGAGTCAGGAAAATGTGAAATTGGTTCGCATCACAAAAGAAGCTGTCGATGGAACGGATAAACCAATCCTAGAAACAGCTTAGAGGTGACTATGGAACTTAATACACACAATGCTGAAATCTTGCTCAGTGCGGCGAATAAGTCCCACTATCCGCAGGATGAACTGCCAGAGATTGCCCTAGCAGGGCGTTCAAATGTTGGCAAGTCTAGTTTTATCAACACCATGCTGAACCGTAAGAATCTGGCTCGTACGTCAGGGAAACCTGGGAAAACTCAGTTGCTCAATTTCTTTAATATCGACGACAAGATGCGCTTTGTGGATGTGCCTGGTTATGGCTATGCCCGTGTTTCTAAAAAGGAACGTGAAAAGTGGGGGCGCATGATTGAGGAGTATCTGACAACTCGGGAAAATCTCCGTGCGGTAGTCAGTTTAGTTGACCTTCGTCATGACCCGTCAGCAGATGATGTACAGATGTACGAATTTCTCAAGTATTATGAGATTCCGGTTATTATCGTTGCGACCAAGGCAGACAAGATTCCACGTGGTAAATGGAACAAGCATGAATCAGCAATTAAAAAGAAATTAAACTTTGATCCAAGTGACGACTTCATCCTCTTTTCATCTGTCAGCAAGGCAGGGATGGATGAGGCTTGGGATGCAATCTTAGAAAAATTGTGAGGAAAAGAAAATGGCAAAAACAATTCATACAGACAAAGCTCCAAAGGCTATCGGACCATATGTTCAAGGAAAAATCGTTGGCAATCTTTTGTTTGCTAGTGGTCAAGTTCCTCTCTCTCCTGAAACTGGGGAAATCGTTGGAGAAACGATCCAAGAACAGACAGAACAAGTCTTGAAAAACATCGGTGCTATTTTGGCAGAGGCAGGAACAGACTTTGACCATGTTGTCAAAACAACTTGCTTCTTGAGCGATATGAACGACTTTGTTCCTTTTAACGAGGTTTACCAAACGGCCTTTAAAGAGGAATTTCCGGCTCGTTCAGCTGTGGAGGTAGCTCGTCTTCCTCGTGATGTAAAAGTCGAAATCGAAGTCATCGCAGAGATTGGATAAGCTAGTTGAAGTTTGGTTCTGCCAAACTTCTTTTGATATAAGGAGAAAAAGATGACAAAGAAACAACTTCACTTGGTGATTGTGACAGGAATGAGTGGTGCAGGAAAAACAGTTGCTATTCAGTCCTTCGAAGATTTGGGTTATTTTACTATTGATAATATGCCGCCAGCCCTCTTGCCTAAGTTTTTGCAGTTGGTGGAAACAAAGGAAGACGACCATAAGTTGGCCTTGGTAGTGGATATGCGTAGCCGTTCTTTCTTCTCAGAGATTCAAGCTGTTTTGGATGAGCTGGAAAATAAGGAAGAACTGGACTTTAAAATTCTCTTTTTGGACGCAGCTGATAAGGAATTGGTCGCTCGTTACAAGGAAACCAGACGGAGTCACCCACTAGCAGCAGATGGACGGATTTTGGATGGAATCAAGCTGGAACGTGAGCTCTTGGCACCTTTGAAAAATATGAGTCAAAATGTGGTGGATACGACTGAACTCACTCCTCGTGAGCTGCGTAAAACCCTTGCAGAGCAATTTTCAGATCAAGAGCAAGCTCAGTCTTTCCGTATCGAAGTCATGTCTTTTGGCTTTAAATATGGAATCCCGATTGATGCGGACTTGGTCTTTGATGTTCGTTTCTTGCCAAATCCCTACTACCTTCCAGAACTGAGAAACCAAACAGGTGTGGATGAACCTGTCTATGACTATGTCATGAATCATCCTGAGTCAGAAGACTTCTATCAACATTTGTTGGCCTTGATTGAGCCGATTTTGCCAAGTTATCAAAAGGAAGGGAAGTCTGTTTTGACCATTGCCATGGGTTGTACAGGGGGACAACACCGTAGTGTGGCCTTTGCTAAACGCTTGGCGCAGGACTTATCCAAGAATTGGCCTGTTAATGAAGGGCATCGCGACAAAGACCGAAGAAAGGAAACGGTAAACCGTTCATGAGAAAACCAAAGATAACGGTGATTGGTGGAGGTACTGGGATCCCTGTCATTCTTAAAAGTCTGCGGGAAAAAGATGTAGAAATCGCTGCTATCGTAACGGTGGCAGATGATGGTGGTTCATCAGGTGAACTCCGAAAAAATATGCAGCAGTTGACACCGCCAGGTGATCTTCGTAATGTCCTTGTGGCCATGTCGGATATGCCTAAGTTTTATGAGAAGGTCTTTCAGTATCGTTTTTCTGAGGATGCCGGAGCCTTTGCTGGCCATCCATTGGGTAATCTCATTATTGCAGGTCTGTCAGAGATGCAGGGTTCGACCTATAATGCCATGCAGTTATTGAGCAAATTTTTCCATACAACAGGGAAGATTTATCCTTCCAGTGACCATCCTTTGACCCTGCATGCAGTCTTTCAGGATGGGACAGAAGTGGCTGGAGAGAGTCATATAGCGGACCATCCAGGCATGATTGACCATGTCTATGTAACCAATACCTTCAACGATGATACACCTCTGGCCAGCCGTCGAGTAGTCCAGACCATTCTTGAAAGTGACATGATTGTCCTCGGACCTGGTTCTCTCTTTACCTCTATTTTGCCCAATATCGTGATTAAGGAAATCGGGCAGGCGCTTTTGGAAACCAAGGCAGAAATCGCCTATGTCTGCAATATTATGACCCAACGTGGGGAGACAGAACACTTTACAGATAGTGATCACGTGGAAGTCTTGCATCGTCACCTTAGCCGACCTTTTATCGATACGGTCTTGGTGAATATCGAAAAAGTGCCTCAAGAATACATGAATTCCAATCGCTTTGATGAATACTTGGTCCAGGTGGAACATGATTTTGCTGGTCTTTGTAAGCAAGTTCCGCGCGTGATTTCATCCAACTTCCTTCGTCTGGAAAATGGCGGTGCCTTCCACGATGGAGATTTGATTGTGGATGAGTTGATGCGGATTATACAGGTGAGAAAATGAGTTTCACAGTAGCAGTAAAAGAAGAAATCCTAGGTCAACACCATCTGAGCCGGTATGAATTATCTGCCATTATCAAAATGTCTGGTAGCATCGGTCTCTCGACTTCGGGCTTGACTTTGTCAGTTGTGACAGAAAATGCCAAACTGGCCCGTCACCTCTATGAGTCCTTTCTCCATTTCTATGAAATCAAATCGGAAATTCGTCACCACCAACGGAGCAATCTTCGCAAGAATCGGGTCTATACCGTTTTTACAGATGAAAAGGTGCAGGATTTGTTAAGTGATTTGCACTTGGCAGACTCTTTCTTTGACCTGGAAACAGGTATTGATGAGGCGATTTTATCGGATGAGGAAGCAGGTCGTGCTTATCTTTGTGGTGCTTTCTTGGCAAATGGAAGTATTCGTGACCCTGAATCAGGTAAGTACCAGTTGGAAATCAGTTCTGTTTATCTGGACCACGCGCAAGGAATTGCCTCCCTTCTCCAACAGTTTTTACTGGATGCCAAGGTGCTTGAGCGCAAGAAGGGGGCTGTGACCTATCTCCAGCGAGCAGAAGACATTATGGACTTCTTGATAGTAATCGGAGCCATGCAGGCACGGGATGATTTTGAGCGGGTTAAGATTTTGCGAGAAACCCGTAACGACCTCAATCGGGCTAATAATGCCGAGACAGCTAATATCGCTCGGACAGTTTCTGCCAGCATGAAGACCATTAACAATATCAGTAAAATAAAAGATATTATGGGCTTAGAAAATCTGCCAGTGGATTTGCAGGAAGTAGCGCAGTTGCGGATTCAGCACCCAGACTACTCTATCCAGCAGTTAGCAGATAGCCTCAGCAATCCCCTTACAAAAAGTGGTGTCAATCACAGACTCAGAAAAATCAATAAGATAGCCGATGAATTATAACGATATAAAGCAACCCCTTGAATTATCAATGTCTTCAAGGGGTTTTGTTGTGTTGTGAAATAAAAAAGGGGCAACCAAGGGGCAGAATTAAAAAATAGTATCTAATTTATTGACCAGTTTATCCTCCATATCTTCAGTAGTATGAGAATAGATTTCCAAAGTCATTTTTGCATTTGAGTGCCCAACTCGATCCATTATTGATTTTATTGGGAGGCCAGACTCTGCTAAAAACGAAATATGAGAATGCCTAAAAATATGGCTAGATAAGTTTTTTTCTATTTTGGCCTGTTTTCCATATTTTTTTAATATCTGTATGAAGCAAGCTATTGTTGTAGGTTGATTCCATTTTTCAAAACAGAAAATATAATCATCGCTTGACAATGGCTGGAAACGTTCGCTAAGTCGTACTATTTGTCTTTGAATAGCTTCTATGACACTTTCTGATACTTTGATTGTCCGTATTGAATTTGTAGTCTTTGGTAGCGTTTTGATTTTGTTTACTGAATCAAAATTACCTGTGATCTCAATTTTGTTGTTTTCGAAGTCTATATTCTTCAGTTGTAAGGCAGTTAACTCACCATATCTCATACCAGTTAATGCCAGCACAAGAACCATATCAGCGTACTTTTGGTGATATTCTCGACGATTAAGGACATCGATAAGCGCTTTTATTTCTTGCATGGTGAGAAAGTTGTTACGCTTTTTTTCCAGTTCTTCTAAAGTCTTTGGTTTTTGAGGAATCGTAGTATAATCGACCTCGTTGTTTTCAATGTAAGAGTATTGAACAGCGTAATTAAAGATACCTCTGAGCCTATGCCGTACTTTTTTAGCTGTAATATATCCGTTGCTTTCAATAATTTTTTCAATAGCCTCTTGAAGAAAACGCCTGTCAAGATTAGCAAGTATGGTATCGGATGGTATGATTTCCTTCATCTTCTTATCAACTGATTTACAATTATGTTTTGTTGATTCCTTTACTGTTTGCGCCCATGATTTATAGAAAAGGTTATAGATTTCTTCAAATGTAATGCTTTCTACTTGTTTTGTGCTGAGTTTTTTATTTATCTTCTCTTGCAACAAGATAGCAGCTTGATTTCTTGCCTGGGGAGTTTTCTTCTCCATCGTGACTGAAACTTTTTTTAATTTCTCAGTATATGGATCTTTATATCGCTCAAAAAATTTGTATTTTCCGTTGGGAAGTTCTTCCATCCACATTGTATTTACCTCACTTTTTTGATAAAATGGGTATAGTAAAGAGGGCTTTTAATGCCTTTTACTATACTGGATATCCTCACACTCAGAGTCGCCAAACTTTGCGAGTGTGGGGATTTTTTTGAGTTGTTTCCAAAATGGAAACAGTTGGCAGCTCGTCAGATAATAAAATAAGGTGTACCTCTTAGAAGTACACCAGACGATTTTATCCTTGACGAACAAGGCTTTTTTACATTCTTAGTGTATTTCTTTTTTTAATTTCTGTCAAACGTCAACTTATTTTAACGACTTATGTTTACTAGAATATGAAAAGAAAAGTAGTCGTATCAAATACGGCTACCATCACGTTATGGATCTAAAATCCAAACCTAAACTTTATGGAGCTAAACTCCTGATAGCTGTATTGTAATATAATTTTCAAAAAATATCAATTTTGCACAATAGACCTATGGGATGAGGTTGCTATTGGCGAATATGGGGGTGTTTTTGTTTATTTCAAGTATTTATAACTCAAAAAGGGAAGTAACAATTAAGCTACTTCCCTGGAGCGCAAAGGCTCAAAGTTTAAAAATATGAGGGTAAACCTCTAAGTAACCTAATTATAGAGTAAACTTTTATAAATGTCAATTTTTTAAGTACAATTCTTTTAATTTTTCGTCAATTCTATCTAAAGTTTCGTCACTAACCTTGATTTTTCCGCAAGGATCCAGTTCGTTTATGTAAATAATTCTGTCTTTACTAATCGTTTTTATCTGATCACATTTTGCGTAGGAAATTTTATTAAATCGTTGATAATGGTTAACAAGATCTTTTAATTTTCTATTAGTGTTTTCCACTTTTTCCATCCCTGCACCGTTGTCATAGATTTCTTTAGCTGATTCTGAATTGTAAGCATCTCCGTATTGAATCAAAAATTCCTGATATATTTCTTCTGCACTCCCTAAATCAAAAGGAGTAATTTCTGTAAGTGCATAGTGAATGATCGAAAAATAATCAAAACCAATTTTGTCAAGAATAGGTAATAAGAATCTTTTGGATTTTTGCTGTATAACTTCGTCAATCATAACAGAAAACTTTTTTTCTTTTGAACTAATTGGAAGTACCGTCAGATTCCTTGATTTTGGAGAATCATTTTTATTTAGGACAACAGCCCAGTGTCTATTTGATAATTCAGAGCCAATATTGATTCCAAAATCTACAAAGATTAAAGAACCACGTTTCAGAACATTGTAACTCTTGCTAGTGTTTTGTGTTTCTGACAAGAATAGATTAGATTCTTTTTCTAGCCAATTAGGCAAAAATCGGAATTTATTATTATTTTTAAATGTTGAATGAACTTTCTCAAAGTTTTTTGAAGCCTTTAAAATCTGTTTATTTTGTATTGTCATTTATTCCCCTCTATACACCCCGATAACTGCATAGATCTTGATGTGTGTGTCTTCGGCTGGTGGGAAGTCTAGGGTGATGTCTTCGTACTTGTCATTGAGTGATACGAGGCGTAAGCGTCCGTTTTCGGTATAGATCTTTTTGAAGTAAGAACGGTCTCCGTATGCGATAACTGCTAGGTCTCCGTTGTAGGTGGTCAGTCCTTTGTCTACTAAATAGAGAATATCTCCGTCTTGGTAGTCAGGCTGCATGGAGTCTCCGCTGACCTTAGTCGCAATATCGTGATGTGGTGGTTGCTCGTCGACCTCTATAATCTCTCTGTCTGTATCGTCGTACCCAAATCCATAGTTAAATCCAGAAGCTGCTGCCGTTTCAGATACTACCTCAACTTGGTAGAAGCTGATAACTTCCGATACTTCGTTTTTCTTCGTTTCTTCTTCGTTTTTCTGCTCGTCCAGTTGCCTCTTTGCATAATTCAGGACTTTGCCCTGTCTAGGTGGTTCTAGTTCGTCGTAGATGGTTTGGATTGGGGAAGTGGCTTTATCAACATGACTTGAAAAATCTTCACCGAGTAGCAGGGATTTTTTGATACCAAAAATAGCAGACATCTGCTCTATATTATTCATTAGAGGCTGGTTTCTACCAACTTCCCACGCCGATATAGCAGTAGGAGCCACTGACAGTTTCTTAGCCAATTCCTTTTGAGTAAGTCCAGATAGTTTACGATAGTACTTTATATTTTGAGCCAATGAATCCATTCGCTAACTCCTTTCTTTCCTTTGTTTTATACCCCTATTGTACACTTAAAGTGTAAAAAAGTAAAATTTTTTTAACAAAAAGGCAAAAAACACTTGCAACTACACTTGAAGTGTAGTATAATATAATCAAGCTTAAGGAAATAACAAAACAAACCGGAGGAAAACACCATGAACACATTAAACGAGAAAGCAATCAACATCTTTAAAGCAGTAGCTAAGGAAACTTTAATCCAAGGTACTTACGAGGAAAACTTCCTCTACAGCCAACTTGAAACATTCTGTACTAACTGCCGTCAATTCGCTTTTGGATGGACAGAGTTAGCAGAAGAGATTGAACGTCAAGAGCATTACCTTCTTGATGCTGGTTTCACTCAAGAGGAAATCGATGACATTCGTTTTGATGCAGCATTTGCAGGAATGTTTGATAAGCTAAATGTAGCCTGATTGGTATCACCAAGGTTCGAATCCTTGGCAGGTTGTTGCTCCAAGAGCAAAATAAAACAGGAGGTAAGGCGAATGATGGAACACATCATAAAAAGCCTAGCAACCAAGGACACCACAACCGTCATCTTGGTACTAGGCTTAGTAAACGAAGCTCGTCTTTGGCATAAGCAGTACTTAGCTTACAAGCTCAAAGACAAAGAGCTTAAGAAAAAGTAGAGAAAGGGGCAGAAGCCCCAACCTCTACTAGATAGTGTACCATCATTTGCCGTGAAAAGCAATGGATGAAAATGTTGGATTGATAATCCTAGCAGGATTTGTGATTGTATCTTTTACTATTCGTAAGATAGTGGAATACCGATATGATAAAAAAGATAAGGAGTAGGGAATGGAAAGTGTTGAAATTGTTGAATTGATAAAAATTACATTTAAACGAGGGAAAGGGACAGAAGATGACCCGGTTAGAGTTGTAACTCAGTATTGGGACAAAGAAAATGTATTAATCTTTGAGAAAGATTAATTATCTCTTCTTTCGATAGAATTTCGGTAGGAATCAGGTAATAGGTTATATATGTCTAGAATTTTTTTAGGTTGTGTGATTCGATTATCTACAATCAAGTTGATAAAACTTAACAATGATAAAGCTAACTCTTTGTTATCTTTTATGTCTATTTGACCTGGATGTACAGCATTATTCCCTATTACTCTAACACTGTCTAGCATTTGTTGGATTTCTATTGGCATTCCTTTAGAGACAAGACTTCCAATTTGGGTATTTAAATCTTTACCTTGTGCGTTTAAATGAGCAACAAGCTTTTCAATAGCTAGACGGGATAGAGCTGCAGAAGCTCTAGGCGATATATTTAGAACTTCTCCAGCTTCAATATAGATTTCTTTCACATCATCAGGCATATCATTATTAGGTTTAGGTACTCCTTCGGCAACATTTGGGAAAATTAATGTCGACGTTGCATCGCTTGTGTTTAATACTATCCTGGAGCCATACGTTATTTGGATTTCATTTGTTATCCAAATAGAAAATTGATTACAAGCCTGACATTGTGCAATTATAATAAATTTGATAGATTCTTTGTAATCTCTATTGATATCAATAGGATTATAAGTCCATAAATGGGAAGAGAAACCTGAACATACAGGGCATTGAAATGCTTTTGAATTGCCTGCGAAGCGACTGCCTAGGCTTAATTTAGAAAGATCAAATGACATATTTTTTCTCCAATCGTTTTATTTTGATTATACCACATTTGAAAGGGGGTGAGAAAATGAGACCAAGACGATATCCGTATAGTGGGAAAAGAAAAAAGCCTATCGGACAATCGATAGACTTAGTAGCGAGACTTTTTAGACTTGAATCGCAAGTCATTAGTTTAGCTAATCATGAAATGTTTAAAATGCCATCTTCACGTTCTTCAACTGTATAACCAGCACTTATGCATTCTGCAATAATTTCGTCTTTAGGGATAGCATAAAGTGCAGGGTCTACGCAACAAACTTTGAACGATGGATCACTTAGAATATCCTGAATAAAACGATCTAAATCATCCCAGTTGTAGTTAGGATAATTCTTTTGAGGTCTAGGTTGTAAACGAGACATATAATTTTCTCCTTTCTATTGGAATTTTGACTAAAACGTGAGAGGTCTTAGTCAAGATATATTATAACCCAAACGTATTTGGTTGTCAACATATTGTATAAGAAAGGATTTAGTGTGCTTGAAAAGCACAACATATGGTGTTTTTTGATGTGGGATAAAATTGAAAAACAATTAAAAATAAAAGGCTGGTCGATGTATCGTTTAGCTAAGGAATCGGGTGTCCATCCATCTAATTTTTCAAATCTGAAGGCTGGTAGGATGAAAGAGATGTCGTGGACGAATATGTGCAAAATCGCTGATGCACTGGAAGTCAGCTTAGACGAATTAAGATAAGGGGGTGAGTGCGTGCAAAAAATTAGCTTAAAAATGGCGAGAATAAAAACAGGAATGACTCAAGAGGAAATCGCTAAAAAATTAGGAATCTCTAGAAATACATACATGGATTATGAAAGATATGATACACCTATGAGAATAACTACAGCTATAGATTTCTGTCGTATAGTTGATATTCCACTGGATGAAATTTTTTTCGAGAAAAACTACACTTCAAGTGTATAGTTTCTGGGGATTTTTATAAATAGGAGGTGATTTAGTTGAATGGTGATACAAAAAGACGACATCGAAGATTTCCTTGACTTCATAAAAATACCAGTTGTTTTGATTAAAGACAAAGCGTTTTCAGAATTAAGTATGGAAGCAAAAGTTTTGTATTCAATTATGAAAGATAGGCTTAAATTGTCTTTGAAGAATAACTGGATTGATGAAAAAGGAGTATATATTCATTTATCGATTGAAGAGCTACAAAAAGATTATTTTGTTCAGTTATCAAAACCTACAATCATCAAGAGAAAAAAGGAATTAGTTGATTTTGACTTGATTGAATTAAAAAAGCAATTTAACAAAAGCGACAAGATTTATGTAAATAGGTTATCTAGTTACATAAGTAAAAATTCTTTACCTACGGAAGTAAAAAACTTTGACCACATAAGTAAAAATTCTTTACCTACGGAAGTAAAAAACTTTGATTCTAATCAGAGTTACATTAATCAGAGTTACATAAACAGAATTACTGAACCAGATGGTGCTGGTGCTAATAATCTATATAGTATAGAGGACGCACCCGAAAATGACTTGGGGATTGTTCACGATTGGATTTTTTCAGAGTTTGGCAGATACCCAACACCGTTTGAGATTGAGGATTTGAAATACTTCTTGCAAGACCATAGTAAAGAGGTTATCAAGTTAGCAATCAAGGAATGTGTGGGCAATGGTAAACCTTACTTTAAGTATCTTGAGAGTATTTTGAGAGACTGGAAACAGAAAGGTCTAGTGACTGCTGAGTTGGTAGAGAATAGACAGAGACCGAAGCGGTCAAGTGGGAAGCCAAGCAGTGAGTTAAGATTGTCAGACGACGGTTACAACCCACGACTGGGATTCTAGGAGGGTGCTATGCGAGCAGTATCAAGAGATGAATTGCAGGGTAGATTTTTACAGATTGAAACCTTGAATACCCAATGCCCCAAGCATGAGGGAGTCTATATGTGGCGCTCAGTCAACCCTTGCACGCAGAATGTGCTGACTTATTGCCCTGAATGCGGACAGGAGAAAATCCACAGTCAAGCAGGAGAGCAACTGGCGCAAGCTGAGGCTCAAATTAGAAATACAAGGTCTTACTCTTTGTTTGCTAAGGAGAGTATTATTCCGCCTGATTTGAAGAATGCGACTATCGGCAGCTTTGAGATTCACACAGACCAAGATGCTGAGGCGGTCAATTTCGCTAAACGTGTGACGGTTGACTATGTGAAAGAGCGATATGAAGGGAATACGATTATCAGCGGTCCGCCTGGAGTTGGGAAGAGCCATCTAGCAATTGGAATTGCTAAGACACTGAACGAGAGTTTCCAGAAGTTCCAGTTGAAGCGCTCGGTGGTCTATATTCCCTCCATGGAACTATTCTCACGGATGAAAGACGCTTTTAGATACAAGGATTCCAAGTGGGAAGAAAGACGGACTATCCAGTTCTTGCAGAAAGTGGACTACTTGATTTTGGACGATCTTGGCAAAGAGTCAAGTGTAGGCGATGAAATCAAGCAGGGGAACAACTGGATGCAAAAAGTCCTGTATCAGATACTTGAAAACAGGACGAACACGATTATTACAACCAACTACGGGGGCAATCACTTGGAGAAACTTTACGAGAAAAGCCTCGTAGATAGAATAACGAAAGGAAACATGAAGACCAATGCGTTCAAATTTAGCAATGACACAGAGTCTAGACGCACCTTGTCAGCAAGTGACTATTAAAGAGCGTCAGCAGATTATTGAACAGTTTGAAGAAAAACATTACGGATTGTCTAGCTTGCTGAAAGAGCGGTTGTTGATTACAAGCGACTACCAATTTACAAGAAAGATGAACGAACTACGAGCCTTTGCCAGAAATGGCGGGATTTATACGAGTTAGGAGGTGAGGAAATGAGACCAAGACGATATCCGTATAGTGGGAAAAGAAAAAAGCCTATCAATTTTCAGATAGACTTAGAAAAATTCAAGCGTCTTAGCTATGAAGCCATTCATGATACTTCTCAAGTAACTCAATAGGAGGAAGGAATAAAATGATTCACCATTATATAACTCACTATGCCAGCAATGGGAAAGATTACGCCGAAGCATGGATTCAAATTGATTTTTTGGGAATGTGCTTTTGTGTATGGAAAAAGCGTACAACCATTGAACGATTGTACGCAAACGAAGATTAGACTTTTTTCCAACCGTTGCCTTTAGCAGATGTCGGAGGGAGCCGATCACCTTTTCCGATAGTTGCGGTATGACCATTAGTAACTTTTCCGCCACGAGGTCCTACCTCTACATAGCGACCAGGTTTCTGATTATCTGTTCCAGGTTTTATTGGAGTATTTGCCATACTATCTCCTCCTTTCTATTGGAATTTTGACTAAAACGGTGAGAGGTCCTAGTCAAGAGTATTATAGCAATTTAGGAGGATATTACATCAGTCTTGAGGCTGATATAGGAGGTTGAATGGAAGATAAAATTATCGAACTTGCTGATTACTTCATCAGCGAGAACACAACGTACAGAGAAGCTAAAATAGCGTGTGAGAAGCTATTTAGACAAGTCAGCCATGAGATAGAACTCAGGGCGATGGAAAGTAGGACAGTATGAAAGAAGCAGTAAAGGAATTTCTAAAATTCAGGAGCCGATTTACAAAAATAGAATGGTTTGAAATTAACCAAGCTATCGAAGCTCGTTTAAATCAAAAAGCCGACCAGTTGAAACTGGACGACTTAGATTTAGAAATCATTTCTAGCAGACTAGAAAAAGTTATCTAGAAACGATTTGAATGAACATTGGATGGATACGATAGTCAGCGCCACGATAGTGAATGTAGATATAATCCTGATGGTACATCGAGTTTGCTTCAGGTTTAGAAATTGGTGAGTAGAGTTCTGCATTTTCTTCCCACCAAATGTAAGGACTAGCCATATTTGGTCCCATTACACAATCGTCGTCGGCTGATAGGTTCACCCAATTTCCGCAAAGACATGCGTGAATTTCAGTCATAATATTACCTCCTTTCTGGTTTCATTATAGCAGAAAAGGAGATAGCAAAAAAGCACCTGACGGCAATCAGGCGCATGACAAAATTATTCAAGAAAATTATACCACGAAAGGAGCAAAAATGGAAACAGTTCAAATCGTGAGAATTAAAGACGTGATCATCGAGAAGATTTCTGCAAACGATGAAGAACTAGAGCACATCTTTGGATGTTCAAAACGACAAGCGGGAGATATGAGGCGAGAGATGAAAAAATTACCTAGTCAACAAAAATACCTTAGAAACGATGGTCAGCTTGTCACAATCAAAGGTTTTGATGCTTATCTGCAATATCGAGGCAGTCAATCATGGAAGAAAGAAATGACTAAAACCGTTAAGATGACACGATAGCAGAATAATAACTACTAACTTTACAACAAACTACTACTAATCTAAATAAAAGAAAGGGATAACTGAGTTATCCACAGGAGAAAAACAATGATTAACAAAGACCAAATTATCAAAGCGCAACAGGAAAAAATTGAACGCATTGAACAGTTACAAAAAAAGCTACATAAATTATCTACGCTTGGATTGCTAACTACAAAACTTTTGGGGCTACCTAATGAGTTAGAAAAGCCGTTGAAAGTAACCCACGACATCTCACATGTCATCAAGGATGTATTGGATGGCATGAGCCCAAGTGAGGCGATTAAGCAGAATATGGCAGAAGAAGATGATGAAGAGGAAGAATAATGTTTGAACCACCATTAGTTAGCCAGCTTTTAGGAACTGGTGCAGTGATTTTAGGATTTATCGGTGCAGGGCTTCTAGCTCATCAGATGGATAAGCAGGAAGAGGAGAAAATCCGCCAGAAGGAAGAAGAAAGACGAGAAGAGCAAGAATTTGCGTCTATGATTATCCAAGGTTACAACCAAGCATACGAACGTGGTAGAGAGGCACAGCGACAAGAAATCCGCAAGAATATCCGCAGAGAGTTCAAAGGCTTCACCTACGACAACGAACCGCCTCAAGGATTGCGCCCTGAGCCTCTAGCCTTGCCAGAACCACGAAGATCACGCTATGAAAAGTATTTGGGGTAGAGCAAAGGAGACGCTAATGACTAGAATTGAACTTGAAAACCGTGTATGGCTTTTGGCCAATCATGAAGAAAAAAAACGAATTGCTGGATCTTGGGCTAACATCAAAGGCTAGATATGTGAAACGAGTGCTGGAACTTGGAAAGGTGTATGCTCATGTTTGATTACGACAGAGATATAATGCAACCGCCTGAAGAACGTGAGGAACTTGACCCAAGCCAGTACATCTATGTTGGCTGTGGGCAGTATCGATACGTGGGGGATGAAGTATGATTCAGGAGCTACACGAAGAAATCGATAATTGGCGAGCTGAATATATTCATCTTGGCCGAGAGCTCGGGGAAATCATCAACGAGCAACAAAATATTATTTTGAAATTGCAAAACGAAAATAGACACTTAAAACGTGAAAATTGGAATTTGAAGAAGACGAAAGGTAGAAAGAAATGGCAAGTTTAACTTTCCCAGAGTTGCAACAAAAAATGCAATTAGAAAAAAAGAAATCAAAAGATGTAAAGTACGCATTTAGAAATGCCGAGGACATCTATACAACTTTCAAAGAGCTAAAAAGCGATTGGTCTGTAATCGTAACTGATGAACTCGTTGAGCTTGTTGGAAAAATCTTTGTAAAAGCAACAGCCGTAGCTTTTAATGACGAGAGAGACGAGAGGTACCAATCAACAGCGTACGCTGAAATGAGTCCAGTTCCAGTATTTAATACCCAAAAAGGACAGATTAAACAAATGCAAGATCCGCAATGGACAGGCGCAGTCAGCTCATACGCTCGAAAATATGCCTTACAGGGGTTGTTTGCGATTGGTGAAAAAGATATTGATGAGTATCCAGTAGAAGAAAGCCAAGAACAAGGGCAGAATAATCAGCAACAGAAACCAAACAACCAGCAAGCTCAAGAACAAAATCAAGTAAGGTACATTGACAACATTCAGTATCAAGAAATCATCAAGAACGTTGAAGAAATTGCGACGATTAAGGGAGCGCCATTTGATACAGTTGCAAATTTTGTATTGAGAAAGTATCAAATAGACGATTTCCACAAAGTGCCAGTTGATGGCTATAACATAGTGATAGACTATCTCACTAAACAAATTCAAAAAGCATACGAAAAACAAGGAGTATAAGACATGGTAAAAGATGTAACTAATAGCTTGACAGAAATTAAGGTAGATTTCCAACCAGCAGTAATCAATGTTGATTATGATAGCGTTGAGAAACAACTTGCAGCAATCGTTGCACAGTACACGGATTATGAGGTGACGGCATCCACTTATAAGATTGATTATGATGAGCGTACACGCCTTAATAAATTAAAAGAGGCGTTGGAAACTCGGCGTAAGGAAATCAAAAATAACATCAATAATCCATACAAGGAATTTGAGAAGTGGTATAAGAAAACAGTTGAGCCATTGGATAATGTTATCTCAAACATCACAGCAGGACTTAATGTGATTGATGAACATGAACGATTGATGCGCGTGGATGTCGTGCGTGCCATATTTGAGGATAAGTGTATGGTTGCAGGGATTGAAAAATCCACATTCGCTGACAAATACGATGAGTACAGCCTCAAGAAATATTTTAAAACAGGTAAGTACGAACTGAAAAAGACAACACTTGATGAAATGGATGCCTTAGTGCTTTCAGAATTTGATGCCCTGGAAGAATATAAGGCCAACAAGCAAGCTATCCAAGAGCAAGCTCAAGAGTACGATTTGCCAGCTGATAGCTATATCAGACATCTTGAAGATGGTAAGAGCCTTGTTGGTGTTTTCAAGATGATGAAAACTGATCGTGATGCTGAGATTGCACGCAAAGAGCAGAAAGAGGCTCAAGAAAAAGCAGAAGCTGAACGACTTGCAGAGATTGAACAATTGGCCAAAGAAAATGCAAATGCGCATATCAAGGCTTACGATGCTGAAACAGGCGAGATTTTGGAGCAGGGTATAATTACACCAGAACCTCAAAATAATGCGCGAGAGGTGGCAAAATTTGAACCTAGCGAGCCTTTAACAATTGACTTGCGTTTGACATTGCATGGTGGTTTAGAACAGTGGGAAAATACACAAGAATATTTTGAGGATAACTTTATCGGTTTTGAATCTTTGGAGGATTAAGTAGAATAAGGAGTCAGACCTATGAGATGTTTTTATGTCAGCGGTAAAATTGCAGATCTTGATTTGGGGTCAGAAATCAATGCAGAAAATTCATTTATGGCCGCTATTGAGTTTGTGAAACGATATACCAGCTTATTAAAGTTTGGTTCAAATGAAATCAAGGTATCAGAAGTAGAGGAGGTGCAAAATGATAAATAACGTTGTTTTAGTAGGGCGGCTTACAAGAGATGCCGATCTAAAATATACGCAATCCAATATTGCGGTTGCTACGTTTACTCTTGCTGTAAATCGTCCATTTAAGAACGAGGCTGGAGATCGTGATGCTGATTTTATCAATTGCGTTATCTGGAGACAGTCAGCTGAAAATCTTGCTAATTGGGCTAAAAAAGGCTCATTGATTGGTATCACAGGAGTAATTCAAACACACAGCTATGATAACCAGCAAGGTCAGCGTATTTATGTCACAGAGGTTGTTGCTAGTAATTTCCAATTGCTAGAAAGTCGTAATAGTCAGCAAAATAATCAAGGTTATCAACAACAGGGTCACAGCAACCAGGGCAGTTCTTTCCAAAATGGAAATAGTTACGGGCAACAAGGTAGTTTTTTTGAGGGGAACACAACAAATCCAGTTCCTGATTTCACCCGAGACAATAATCCATTGGATATCAGTGATGATGATTTGCCATTTTAATGTTTGATAGATTGGAAAAATATGACTGAATTAGTAAAAGTAGATGTGCAGTGTCCATTTTGTGGGGAATGTTACCACAGAATGGTTAAGATTAAACCTTCATCAATTCGTTGTAGAGCGTACAGTAAATTCCTGCATTTGAAATGGACAGGTAACACACCAACAAGCACGAATAAAGCAGGCTTTGGGAGATTAGCGTATGATCCGTATAACAACAATGAGGAGATTATGGAATTGAATGAGGTGTTCGCAAAGACATGAAAGAACGATTGATTTTGAAATTTGAGTTGAACAGGAAGCAGATGATTAACTCAAATGATAGACCGCACTTTCATCAAAAGGCTAAAACAACTAAGTTCTTACGGCAGTTAGCCGAATACGAGGGCAAGAATGTACTGAGAGATTACTTTGGCTTACCTTACAGCGAGGACAAACCTTGCAAGGTTAAGGTTCGGATATATCCTCCGACAAATCGGAAGTATGACCCACCGAACTGGTCGCCCACAAGCAAGGCTTTGTTTGATGGTTTGACGGACGCTAAGATTTGGATAGATGATAATTACAACGTGATAGTATCGACTGAGTTCATGCACGGTGGCAAGTCCGGAAATAAGAATTATAGGATTGAGCTGGAGATTTACGAATATCACGAGATATTGCAGAGGATAGTTGATGGGATTTGATAGGAGGATAGAAATATGATTGGAGTAACCTATCAGGAAATTCATCTCTTTGTTGAGTTTTTGAAAAAGCAGTATGGGCAAGGGCGTCCAGACTATATTGAAGCCCTGAACGACTTAGACGGTATGGCGGAAGTCTCCTATAGAGAAGCTATTGAAAGATTTTTAGACGATGAAGTACGATAAACAGGTAGTAATCGAAGGACTGAAACGTACAATTGAGCAAAATGAAGAGAAGATAATCGAGTATTCGAAACCGTGCGATGCACGCAAGAGACGGATTAGAGCGCTGGAGCGCTATTCGTTGAGGAAAAAGAATAAAGAATTGAGACGGAAAGTGGAGGAGTTGGAAGATGAAAGTACAGCGATTAATTGAGAAGTATAAAAAACTTGAGGGTGTATGGAATACTGAAGGAGCAGAACTAGCTCGTCAAATTTTTCTGCAAGACTTGGAACAACTAGATAAACCGCAACCAGTCAAAGTTCCGCAGTT
>NZ_VMLM01000066.1:0-1582 GCF_013276695.1 Streptococcus sp. 4155 | reverse complement strand
TCAAGCCCTCGCCTATTGGCTCAAAGTAGATAAATTTGTAATGTTCCCCATTCTTCCATACTTGAGTAGGATTTGACTTGAGAAAGCCAAACAAAGGCAATTTGTCAGCGGATAGAATTAACTCCAGCACTCTCATTCATCCACCCCCAGAAACTTCCAGATGTCGGTCACTAAATAGTAAATCATTCTTGAACCATCGTCTGGCGGTTGATAGCGTCTTAAACCCTGACTTTCCCACTTATTCAGCGTGTTGTCACTAATTTTTAACTCTTCTTTGAGTTCAATCCTATTTATTAACTTGGTCAATCTTGGCGGTGCTTTCTCATGCGCTTCCAGGTATCTTTCCACTACCTCCAGAATGCCATGCGCTAGGTCTTGCTCGCTTTCTCGGCTTAGGCTAAACATATCCGCCCACCTCCTTCAAGGTTTCTTTGTAGCTTTCTAGGTCGCTATTCATCAACACCGCTAGGCGCTTGCTCTCCTCCTGTACTTGGTTGTAAAAAGCCTTAGCGCCATCTAGTAACTCGCCTTTATTCGCTGGAATAAAGTACCCACTAAAAACGCCGCATCTAACCCCTACAATAGGGATGTTGTGCTTAACTACTAGACGCTTGATAATGTCACGTACAGTTCTTTCTGTTAGCTTGGTTGTCAGGCTAATTTCTGACCCTGTTATGGAGTTCTCAGCCCCTACCTTGATTAATCTTAATACTCGTTTATCGTTCTCTGATAGGCTCATCCAGTTCCTCCTCTCCTTTACTTTTATTTACAAAGGTTATTTGTCCGCTCGCTACCCCTTGCAAAATAGCTTTTTGAGTCTCTATGATTGTATCCAAGGTTTTCAAGATAGCTGTCTCAGCCTCTGAATCCAACGCTTGTTTTGTCAACAAGCCCATAGTTACAGCTAACTTTGTTGCATTGTCCATACACGTAGCTAGAAAAATATCTTTTGTAAAATAAGGTTCATCTGGTATTTTTTCACTATCAAGGTATATCTTCACTGTGTAACTCATTTCATCCCTCCGTAAACTCTTACCCCTGCAAGCTGGATATATCGCCCATAATCAGGGTTTAAATCCTCGCTAGGTGTTTCTATCGTCTGTTGGTTTTCTCGCTCTATTTGGGCGCTTTTTTTACGGTCTCGGTGGTTTAGATAAAGTAGTAAGCCAATCAATACCACGATTAAGACAGCAGCCTGTGTATTGGTCAAATCTAGTTCGTTCATGTCAGTGTTCCTCATAAATCATCATTCCACGGGTGTACTCAATCGAACTTGTCCATAAGCCCAAGAGGTTCTTTTTATCTCGTTTTTTCTTTGCAATATCAATTGCCAAAAGTTCCCAGACGTAATTTAATACTTGGTTTTTATCCATAGGATAGTCATTCTCTTTGGTTATTTCCGCTAGGTATGTGCTTATGAAAAGAAATCCATCAAAATTAGAAAGGCATTTTAAAAGATCCATATCCCCCCAAAAATTTTTATAATATGAATATTCTCTCCACTCTAATTCTCCTATTACCTCAGATACTACTCTCTGTTTCATCCTTTCCGTCTGTTCCTTGAGTGTTTCCTGTTGTTCAT
>NZ_VMLM01000065.1:0-6655 GCF_013276695.1 Streptococcus sp. 4155 | reverse complement strand
AATTGAGTCCGTACTTTGTCCATCTGGTTTTTCACTTCTTGCAATGTTGGCATTTCTTTTTCCTCCAATCTTCCCAAAAACAAAAGAGACATAGCCAAAATAGATTGCTCCACTTTATGCTATACCTCTGATTTTTTCAGTCAGTATTCTTTTTAAATATTGTTGTTTTAGATTCCACGCTGGAGACAATCTCGCCGTCTTGTATTTTAAGCGTGATACTCCCAAACCTTGGAACCTCTAACAGTTTTATTTTACCATAATTTCTAAAATAAATAAAGCCTTCTTGTATCTCCATATTTTAGCCTTTCATGCTACCCCTCTGTTTGCTTGCAGCCTTTGAAGCTCTCACAAATACGTTTAAAGATATAGTTTAGTTTCTTATCCTCCACGTACTCAGCTACTAGCGTCCCTTTATCCTTGTGAGTTATTGAAATAGATGGTACTTCATAAGTCCCAGTCATATATCCCAGTAGCGCGTGACCTGCTACCGTAGCAGTATCTAGGTCTTTAAATTCGTAAGTGAAAGTAAATGTTTTGGCTTTATCCGAAAATGTTTTTAATGTCATGTTGTTTTCCTCTTTCTGTTTTAAGGGTGTCACTAGTAGTTACACCATTGCAAGGAGGTCGGTACTATCTACCCCATTTTATTTTAGGTTTTGGGCAAAGTGTAGCCATTTTTGAATATCTAGCGGCTACGCATTCCGCCTTACAGCCCCAAGGGTTTTCGCCTTGTGTAGCCGTGTAGCCGTTTCATCTCAAAAAAATATATAAATAACGTATTAGGTATTTAATTATATATACTTTTATAAAATATATATTTTGGCTACATTTATATTAAAAATTCAGTAATATCAAGGGTTTAGGGGTGTAGCCGTTTTTTTTCGTCTTGTCTACACCTCTTTGAAACCCTTACAGTATCAAGGGTTTTCAGCGTAGCCGTTTTTTTATCTTTTGGCTACACTGTCTACACTTTATTTTTTTATTTTAGCAAATCCGCGTTTGATACTTTTGCCAAATCGCAAGGACTCCCTTGCTTCCCAATCCTCTTTACTTTGCATGATTTTTTTAATCTTGTTTTTATCCTTTACGTTCGGTATCTTATCCGGATATACCTCTGTGAAAAATAAATTAATAGCCATCTTGTCACGTTCCACTAGTTCCCCATACTTTTCAATATCTAAGGTAATTTCTACACCGTTTGCGCCCATATGATAGCCATGATTTATCATGTCGTAAATGTAATAATATCTTGTTCTATCTGTCGGGGGGAACTGATACATTCTTTTTGGGTAAGGAGTGCCTAAATAGCGCTCCAAATCCTCAAGGGTTTCATCTACAAACTTGTAACGGCTTCTAACCTCATTTACTAGCTTTTCTTGCTCGTCTGTCAGGTTCAACACTTGGTTAGCTCTCCAAGCCACCACCATAGCACCCCAAAAGGCTCTACGGTCTTTTTCCGTCCACTTCCTGCCCTTATAGGCGGTGTCCTTGTGGACTTCCGCAACCAAAAAGCGCCTTTCTCCTGTCAGGTCGTTTAAATAATCATGGTCATTAGTTGCCCTCACGATAATAAAACTCTTAGGCAGTCGCCTATCACTGGAGGCGTAAGGCGGTCTAAACTCTAGCTTGGTTTCTGTGATGAATTTCTTCAATTCTGAAAAACTAGCCTTTTTACTGGCCACCATCTCATCATCAAATACACACCAGTTTCTGACCATTCTAGCCTTGTCATCTTTGTCTGTGAAGGTCTCAATGGTGGTAAAATACTTGTGAGTGAAAAGCCCCTCAAAAAATTGGGTTTTTCCTACTCCCTGCCGTCCAGTCAAGTCCAGCACAAAGTCAAACTTGATGGTAGGGTCAAACACCTTGGCAACCGCTCCACGGAAAAACAAATCCATGATAATACGGTTATATTCATCATCCTTGATATTGAGATAATGCCTTAAAATATCAAAGGGATCGCGCTGATTCACTAACTCTTTATACTCACTTTCGCAAGATTCCAGATAGTCTTTTAAGGGGTTATAGCTGTGTTCTCCAGCCACCACTTCCAAAATATCCGCTATGTCAGGCTTTTTATAGTCAAGCTTGTACTTGGTAGCAATATAAGCCCTAATCTCTCTGATAATCAGGTCATCGATTGCACCGCTCAGGATTCTACCGTTTAGCTTCATTGGTCTAGTCACGTCGATTTCATAAGTGAAGACGTTGTACTGTATCGCCCCTTTTAGCTTGCTATCTCCGTTCAAAATCTTCTTGAGATTGTCCAAGTTGACTGCAAAGCCGTCACCTCTTGCTCTTTTTGCCAAGTTCAGGCTATTGTGTTCCTCATCGGTCTCCCTTGCTTGGGTCAGGTCCACCACTTCAGGCGGTGCTTGTTGCTGATCTTCTTCAATGATTTTATTTACAATGTCATTGCTATTCAAAAGCCACCTCCTTATAAAATATCCTTGCTACTTCTAGGAAATAGCTTGCTAGGTCTTTGCGTTTAACGATTGCAGAAAACAAGTCCACTAACTGGCTAAAACTGTAGCCATTAACAAATAGCAAGCGGACAAAAAGCGAAGTCTCATACCTGGTATAAATCCCGTTACAAATCAGGTCAAAAATCCAACCCTTTAACTCCACTCCAAGACCCTGCCGTTGCTCTGTCAATTTGTTTACCTCTAAATCTTTCAGGATCGTCAGCAAGTCAGGACTAGCCAAACCTATCTCTAAATCTCTGGCCAATTCCCAGCCCTCTACTTCCTCGCTTTCGTCTTTAACTACCACATACAAGCCTTTGTAGTGAAAAGCCGTCAAACCCTCGCCTATTGGCTCAAAATAGATAAATTTATAGTGATTGCCATTCTTCCAAACTTGGGTTGGGCTAGACTTGAGAAAGCCAAACAAAGGTAATTTTTCAGCGGATAGAATTAACTCAAGCACTCTCATTCATCCACCCCCAGAAACTTCCAGATGTCGGTCACTAAATAGTAAATCATTCTTGAACCATCGTCTGGCGGTTGATAGCGTCTTAACCCCTGACTTTCCCACTTATTTAGCGTGTTGTCACTAATTTTCAATTCCTCTTTGAGTTCAATTCTATTTATCAACTTAGTCAGTCTCTGCGGTGCTTTCTCATGTGCTTCCAGGTATCTTTCCACTACCTCCAGAATGCCATGCGTCAAATCATGCTCACTTTCTCGGCTTAGGCTAAACATATCTGCCCACCTCCTTCAAGGTTTCTTTGTAGCTTTCTAGGTCGCTGTTCATCAACACCGCTAGGCGCTTGCTCTCCTCCTGTACTTGGTTGTAAAAAGCCTTAGCGCCATCTAGTAACTCGCCTTTGTTTCTAGGTATGAAATAACCTCTATAAATTCCATTTCTAGCCCCTACAATCGGGATGTTATGCTTGACTATTAAACGCTTAATAGTATCTTGTACCGCCCTTTCTGATAGCTTAGTCAGTCGGCTGATGTCTGTCCCTGTGGTGGAGTTCTCAGCCCCTACCTTGATTAGTCTTAATACTCGTTTATCGTTCTCTGATAGGCCCATCCAATCTCTCCCCTCCTTTGCTTTTATTTACAAAGGTTATTTGTCCGCTCGCTACCCCTTGCAAAATAGCTTTTTGAGTCTCTATGATTGTATCAAGGGTTTTCAAGATAGCTGTCTTAGTTTCTAAATCCAACGCTTGTTTTGTCAACAAGCCCCTAGTTACAGCTAACTTTGTTGCATTGTCCATACACGTAGCTAGAAAAATATCTTTTGTAAAATAAGGTTCATCTGGTATTTTTTCACTATCAAGGTATATCTTCACTATGTAACTCATTTCATCCCTCCGTAAACTCTTACCCCTGCAAGCTGGATATATCGCCCATAATCAGGATTTAAATCCTCGCTAGGTGTTTCTATCGTCTGTTGGTTTTCTCGCTCTATTTGGGCGCTTTTTTTACGGTCTCGGTGGTTTAGATAAAGTAGTAAGCCAATCAATACCACGATTAAGACAGCAGCCTGTGTGTTGCTTATATCTAACTCATTCATGTTTTTCCTCCAATTCTTTGCGGTACATTCCGATAGTATTAACTAGATTTTCCTTTGTCTTGATAAGACAATCATAAGCAAGGTAAAAAATGGCGCTTTGCGTGTTATATTCCAAGGCTAAAAGTAGGGTCTTCTCTTGGTTGCTCATGTTTTTACTAAAAAAATGAGAAGTAGCCTCTAAAGCATTTTGAGCGGTGTTAAGTCCTAAGGTTAAATCATCTAGTTCATCTAAAATATTTTTAATTTCTTCTTTTGTCATGTTTGTTTCCTTTTTTTGTCTTTTACTATCCAGGATATCCTCACGCTTAGACTCGCCAAGTTGAAAGCGTGAGAAAGTACCAGTTTAAAGAGTTGGCGCTCTATGCTTTTCAAAACCTTTTCTAATTTGCTTGCCTGCTCTTCGGTTTTCTTAGTTTTTTTTCATTTCGTTTACGGCTTTATCTGCTAGCCGTTGCCATTGTTTTCTAAATTCTTGTTCATCTATCCGCCCATGGAGAAAATCGCTTAGGGCGTAAGTTGCACGGCTGTAAAATCGCTTGGCTCTATCATAATTTGTCATTCTTTGCCTCACTTACTGCTTTTACTACCTTTTCTCTTAGTTTTGTAAATTCTTCAATAAACTCATCTTGAGATATAACCCCACGATTAAAAGTTATAATCAAGGCGCTTGCTCTTTTTGTGTATTGTTCCATCTGTTAGCCCTCCATCATGTCGTAAATTATAGCGCGGTGCTTTTTAGGGATGTGTTTCATCGCGTCCAATATGTCACGCTCTGCTTTTTGTCGTGTTTCTGCTTTGACTGTTTTATCTTCTGCTATTTCAAAGGCATTTTTTGCTACTTTGTAGTAGTCTAGTGATTGTAAAAAATGACCACGTTCAGACAATTCTTTATCTTCCAATTCCTCTTTTACCGTACCGTCCAAGAGTTCAAACTTGGAGTACACCCCTTTTTCTACTTCAAATCCTAGACGCTTGTTTTGTCTCAGATTGTAAAGGTTAACCCTGCAACTCTCCAAGTTGCGATAGCCTAATACTCCAGCGATTTCTTCTAGGTTTTTACCCTCTAATTCTGGCAATTTTTCAGCAATATCTTTAAATTTTACTACTTGATGTTTCTTTCCCATTGTTTACCTTGTCTTTCTATGCTATAATCAAGGTATAGAAAAAATATCTATACCCTGAATCTTGTCACTTGCTTCGGTCGCCAAACTTTCCGCAAGTGACTTTTTTTTGTTGTCTTAAACTCCTAAAAAATCCGCAACCTCTTTAGCAGGAAAAACTCCATTTGGATTTGGTTCAATATCATCTTCCAATACTTTAAAATGTAAGAATGGTTTTGTTTCGTAGCTTTCGCCTTTTTCGTAAAGTGCTTTAATACGGTCAAATAGTTTTGTCAATGCTACGTCGTTGGTGTACTCAACAGTGATTTCACCGTGTCCATTGTAATTTGTCTCTTCAACGTCGGTGATCATACGAATTTCTTCGCCCAATGCTCTAGCGATACCGTGGTTAGTTGTTTGTGCTTGATATACTTGTGTGTTGTTCATGTTATTTTCTCCTTTATGTTCTAGGTCGGATATTTAGTCCGAGCAGGTCAATCCCCAGTGGTAAAGCACCAGTGGAGTATCTTGTAAATGTAATATAGTATTGCGATTGTGTCGCTCCTTTCTAACTATAAAATAGTTCGTCTATTGTTATGTCTGGTTTGATTTCTGCAACCATTGACTTGATTGTTAGGCGTTCTTTGTCATTGAATGGCGTTTTACCTAATTCTTTGTTGTTGTATGACTGCAAAGAAATTTTTAGCTTATCCGCCATTTGTTGCTGAGTCAGTCCTAACATAACTCGATAACCTCTTAATTTCCCCATAGGTTTCCTCCTCTCTAAAAATATCCCTCCATAAATAGATTGAAAGTGTGAAAGGTTGGAGAGAACGGACATTTTTGTCCTTTACACGTTTTATAATATCAGACACTTTTGTCTGTGTCAAGCATTTTTTTAATTTTTTACAGACATTTTTGTCTTTTTTTTAAAATAAATGTTATAATTAGCAACGAAAGGTGTTATGAATAATGAATAGATTGAAAGAATTAAGAAAAGAAAAAAAGAAGTCTCAGAAAGAAATAGCCAACTTTTTAAAAATAAATGAAAAAACTATATCTCGGTGGGAAAATGGAGAAAGCCAAATTACCCTCAAAAATGCTATTCAACTAGCTGATTACTTTGGTGTATCTCTTGCTTATTTATTAAATCAGGAAGAAGAGTGGGAGAAACTTCAAGAATTACATCAAAAACTCCCAACTTTAGAAGAGTTTGATAAACTCCTTTTCAAAAAACAAGAAAATCGCTTTAAACGATTTGTCCAATTTGTATCAGATGAAGAGATGAAAATCAAGGATAGAAATCTAGTCCTAATATTTAACTTGCTAGTCTCTTCTGATGAAACTTTTGGAGTAAACCAGATATATCCCTTTCTATTAGATGAAAAAGATGAATATCATTTTACAAACCAAGAAAAAAGCGAATAATAAGCACCATATCCGCCTTGTTTCTTATTCTGGCACAATTTACCGTCTAACTGCTTAAAATCGAAAATAGGGGCATTGTCGTGACTCCTCGCATGGTAAAACTT
>NZ_VMLM01000064.1:0-24071 GCF_013276695.1 Streptococcus sp. 4155 | reverse complement strand
GGCTTTTGTAGTATAATGGTTTTTCATCTCTGTGCCTTTCTTGTGTTTGTGATTGAACAACAAGTATAACACAGAGGTGTTTTCTTATGCCTAGAAGAGCTTTCATTTGACAAGAGGAACCCTTGAAGCAGTTTTGTCAGCTAAACCAAGGCTAATCTTAGCCTTGGCTTGTCAGCCTAACAGCATCAAGCCTCTTATCAAATGAAATCGAGTGCTAGCTATCAGCTAGTTGAACCATCTAATTTTTAGGAGGGCTGGGTGGCTAACTTCATTATAGAACTTTCACTTGGTTCTCTTTTTCGCAATGTTTTTATAAAAATGATAAAAACTATTGACAAAACAAAAATATAGTTTATAATAAAAACATAGATAATGAAAATATCAAAAACTATAAAAAGGCAATGCGTTTATGAAAAAGAAAACAGCAGTGATATTTGGGACATTTGCTCCGCTTCATCAGGGTCATATCGATCTGATCCAGCGAGCCAAGCGGCAGTGTGACCAGGTCTGGGTTGTCGTTTCAGGCTATGAGGGAGATAGAGGGGAGCAGGTAGGTTTAACGCTTCAAAAAAGATTTCGATATATCCGAGAGGCCTTTGGTGATGACGAGTTGACCTCGGTTTGTAAGTTAGATGAGACCAATCTTCCCCGTTACCCTATGGGTTGGCAGGAGTGGTTGGACAAAATGTTAGCGGAGATTTCTTATGATGAAACCCAACAAGAACTGATCTTCTTTGTGGGAGAAGCAGACTATCAGCAAGAATTATCAAATCGTGGCTTTGAGACTGTCTTGCAAGAAAGAAAGTTTGGTATCTCAGAGACTATGATTCGAGAAAACCCAAGCAAATATTGGAAATATATTGCTCAACCCTTCCGACGTCAGTTTACAAAGAAAGTGTTGATTATGGGAAGTGCTAGCAATGGGAAGACCACTCTGGCCAAGGATTTGGCTAGGTATTACGATGCACCAGTCAGCTTGGAATATGCACGTGAGTACCAGATCAAAAACAATGTCCGCGACGATGAATTGACTCCAAAGGATTACTATTATCTCCTGTTGTGGCAGTATGACCAGACCTCTAAGTTAATTGACAGTAATGCCAATAGGGGACTGGTGATAGCAGACACCAACTCCTTAGTAACCAAGGGCTACTATGATTATTACATGGAGTCAGAGGATCAAGGGGACTTATCGGGAGAGACTTTTGATAATCTCTTTGCCTCGATCTTGGCTAAGGAAAAATGGGACTTGATTTTCTTTGTGCAACCTATTGGCTCCTATGTCAATGACGGATTTAGAGATATGACTATGGCAGAAGACCATATTCGTCATAGTTTTTCCCAGCATTTGGACCAGACGAGAGAGCGATATTTAGCAAACATTCCACTAGTTTATCTAGCTGAGGATTATCTAGGAAATTATGAAGCAGCAAAAGTGGATATTGATGCCATTTACCAAGCAGATTAGGAGAAACATATGAAAAAACTAACTGAAAAAATCACACAATTTATCGAAAACTTTAAAAATGTTCATGCAGAAGCTCGCAAAATCGGTTTTGCAGGAATCATGCACTTGCTCTGGAAAGATCTCTTTGTCGGTCGTAGCCTCTTCCAGTGGTTGTATCTCATCGCCTTGTCAAGTGTTCCCTTTATCTTGGAATTAACTCAAAATATAGATAGTCATGATTGGTTAAGCTTGTTTGCATCTTGGACTGGGATTGTCTGTGTTATCTTGGTAGCAGAAGGTCGTGCAAGCAATTATCTCTTTGGGGCTATTAACTCTGCTATCTATTTGATTTTGGCCATGGATGCGACTTTTTATGGCGAAGTCTTGACGACCGTTTACTTCTTTGTCATGCAGCCGATTGGCCTCTATGCTTGGCTGTCCAACCGTATTAATGACCAAGGAAAAGCAGAAGAATCTCACTTTGAAGCTAAGAAATTATCTATTTTTGATTGGCTCAAGTACTTGGCCTTGACTGCTATCATTTGGATTGGTATGGGCTTGGCTTATCAAAGTATCCATAGTGCTCGCCCTTTCCGTGATAGTGTTACCGATGCGACCAATGGTGTCGGTCAGCTCTTGATGACCCGTCTCTATCGTGAGCAATGGATTTTCTGGATTGCAACCAATCTCTTTAGTATTTATCTCTGGTGGGGTGAAAATATCCACATCCAAGGGATGTACTGGGTTTACACTCTCAATAGTCTAGTAGGTTGGTACCAATGGACCAAGGCAGTTCGTAAGGAGGCATAAAATGACGGACACGATGATTCCAGCAGGGATGGAAAAAGAATATTTTGAAATTCATGCAAGTCAGGAGGAGTTTTTAGATTGGTACTACAAGCAGGAACTCCCTCAATACGAAAAACCAAGTGTGACGGTGGATATGGTAGCCTACTGCTTTGTTGAAGGAAAAATCAAGCTCTTATTAATTCGCCGCAAGGCTCACCCTTATCAAAATTGTTTGGCTCTGGTTGGAGGATTTATGGACAAGGGCGAAGATGCTGCGCATGCCTGTCAGCGTGAGGTGAGAGAAGAAGTCAATCTCGATCTTCCTTTGGAAAAAATCGAGCAATTGATGACCGTATCGACCCCCGGCCGTGACCCACGGGGCTGGACAGTGACCATTGCCCACTTGGTTTATTTGCCTAGTCGTGTATTAGAACTTGTTCAAGCAGGAGACGATGCCAAGGATGTTGTTTTTGTAGATGTCGATTTTCAGACAGGCAAATGCTACCTAGAGGGAGTGGAGTTGGAGGAACAAGCCTTCGCTTTTGACCATTATGCCATTATTCAAGAGTCTATCAAACGAATCCAAGGCCGTCTCGACTGGAATCCGACCTTCCTTTATCTGCTGGAGGAGGAGTTCACTGTCTACGAAGGGACTGAACTGGTCAATCTCATCAACCCCGGTCGTCCAATCGTCAGCAATAACTTTCTCGTAAAATACGGAGAATATGTAGAAGAAGTTGGACTCAAACGAGTGCCTAAAAAGAAACCAAGAAAAACCTATCGATTGAAATAAAAAACGAGGTCGGGATAAAGTTCCTGACCTCTTTGTTTGCCTTTATTAGTTTGCTTTGCTGTTGCGACTGTTTTTAGGGATAGTTATCTTTCTTAGAATTGCTCAACATGTGAGTAAAAAGTCTTTGTATCGATACTTGAGATATTTTTCGTGTAGGAATAACAAAGCTATATAGAAAATCATAAAGACTGTGGTCAGATAGAAGATATCAAACGAAGTTTTGCCATAGTGAGTTGCGGATTTATAGGAACCAATTGCTCCCAAAATCAACCAAGGAAGATACTTGAAATACTTATTTAGTATAAGAGTGCACTTCCTATATTCTATTTCACTGTTATTATATTCCTTTGCAGCTAAATATGTAAGCGATTAAATAAGAGCGATTTAAAAAATTTTAAACAAAATAGGAATTTTTCTCTGTTTTTTCTATTAGATTACGAATAGAAGAGTAGGAGGAGTAAAGGTGTTTAAATTATGTGAGATTTTTAAAATAGTTTAAATAAATTATTGACATATTTAAATCTAAATGTTACAATTCCATTACAAAAAGATTTCTTTATATTTCTAAAATATTACAAAGGAGTAGAAAAATGAAAAAGAAAACCTATATCAAATTGATGGTAGCAACTGTATTGGCTTCTACCTTGCTACTGGGAGCTTGTGGAAATAAAAAGGAAACAACTCAAGCAAGCAGTTCTGCTAAGATAAGCCAGTCATCAAGCTCTAAAGCAGCCTCTTCTAGCAAAGAAAGCAAGACTCAGAAGTCCTCAACTTCAGCTTCATCTGAAAAGGCCAAGGCATCTACTGATCAATCTTCAGCAACTGCAAGGCCATCACAAGTGGCACCTGCACCAGAGCAAAGACAAGGTCAAGAAGTGTCTAATCAACAGGCAGCTAGTCAACAAACTCCTGCTCAGGCTCCTTCAACTCAACAGGCTCCTCAATCCCAGTCTAACCAATCAAGCTATGATCCTACAACTGACCGCAAACTTCAAGACAAACAAGCAGAGCAAAATAAACGCTACAAGGGTGTTTTAACCATGGTAGATGGTGATTTCTCAGCTGCAGCGGGCAATTGGAAGGGAGCAAATGGCGAAACCATCACAGTTTCATCAGGAGGTCAATTCACAGTAGAATCTGCTGATGGAAAGAAAGAAAACTACTCTATCAGAGGCTACTCTTATACTCTTGATGATGGCAAGTATAATGCCAAAATTGGTGGAGGAAAAATCATCCAAATTACAACAGGAGCGGATGGCAAGGTTTCCAGTGTTGCTTTGAGTCAATAATAACCCTTAGTATTTGAATTTTTACAGTCAAAAACCCGTAACCTTTAAGAGAGTTACGGGTTTTGGTCTATTAAGCCTTATCCAATTGCAAGAGGGTTTCAATCTCTGCCAGAGTGCTAGCTTGTGAAATGGCTCCACGGAGTTTAGCTGCACCAGATGTTCCACGGAGGTAGTGAGGAGCGAGGCCACGGAATTCACGAACTGCTACGTTTTCCCCTTTGAGGTTAATCAATCGTTTCAAGTGTTCGTAGGCGATTTTCATCTTGTCTTCAAAGGTCAAATCAGGGAGGATTTCTCCTGTTTCAAAGTAATGGTTGATTTGGTTGAAGAGGTAAGGATTTCCCATGGCAGCGCGGCCAATCATGACTGCGTCAGCACCAACTTCTTCGATGCGTTGCTTGGCTTCTTGGACAGTACGGATATCACCGTTGGCGATGAATGGAATCTTGGTTAGAGCTTGGGCAACCTTGTAAAGGGTCTCAAGGTCTGCGTGGCCAGTATACATTTGTTCACGGGTACGGCCATGCATGGCGAGGGCAGAAACACCTGCAGCCTCAGCAGCGAGGGCATTTTCTACTGCAAGAGATGGGTCCGCCCAGCCGGTACGCATTTTGACAGTAAGTGGGATATCAAGGACAGACTGGACCTTGTTGATGATAGAGTAGATCTTGTCAGGATCCTTGAGCCACATAGCTCCAGCTTCGTTCTTCACGATTTTGTTGACAGGGCAGCCCATGTTGATATCGACGATATCGGTCTTGGTGTTTTCTTGGATAAATTCTGCTGCGCGTGCTAGGCTGTCTTCATCGCTACCAAAAAGTTGGATAGAGACAGGGTTTTCGCCCTCATCGATATGAAGCATGTGCAGGGTTTTTTCGTTGTTGTATTGGATTCCCTTGTCAGAGACCATTTCCATTACAACGAGTCCAGCTCCGAGCTCTTTTGCGATGGTACGAAAGGCTGAGTTGGTCACGCCAGCCATAGGCGCTAAAACGGTACGATTGGGAATCTCAACATTGCCAATCATAAAAGGTGTATTAAGATTTGTCACGAATGAGTTCCTCCAGGTCCTTTTCATCAAAGTTGTAAGTAGTTTGGCAGAATTGACAAGTGATTTCTGCCCCGTGGTCTTCCTCTTTCATTTCCTGTAAGTCTGAGCTTGGAAGGCTGGCAAGAGCGTTCATAAAGCGTTCATGGCTACAGTCACATTGGAAACGGATTTCTTCTTCAGAAAGACGCTTGTAGGCTTCGTCCCCGTAGATAGCCTTGAGGAGGGCTTCGATATGGTCGTCGCTTTCGAGAAGAGTAGAGATAGCTGGCATTTCTTGGATGCGTTTTTCAAAGCGAGCAATCTCTTCTTTCTTGGCTCCTGGCAAGACTTGAACTAGGAAACCACCTGCAATCTTGACCTTGTCTTCCTCGTCCAAAAGGACATTGAGGCCGACCGCTGAAGGCGTTTGTTGGCTTTCAGTAAGGTAAAAGGCAAGGTCTTCACCGATTTCTCCAGAGATGAGGGGAGTTATAGAGTTGTAAGGATTTCCAGTACCGTAGTCTGTGATAACGAGGAATTGACCATTTCCAACAAAAGGTCCGACTAGGACTTCACCAGTCGCAGTCTTTTTGATGTCAACACCAGGATTTTGAACGTAGCCTTTGACGTTCCCCTTGGTATCAGCGACGGTGATAATAGCACCTAGAGAGCTAGATCCCAACACCTTAACTGTAAGTTTGGTATTTCCTTTTTCATTGGCTGCGAGAATCTGGCTGGCGATAAGAGTTCGACCAAGCGCTACAGTTGAGCTAGCTTGGGTTTGATGTTTTTCTTGAGCAGTGCGGACGGTTTCAGTGCTATCAAGGACAAAAGCACGAAAGGCTCCGCTTTCTGATATAGTTTTAATAATTTTATCCATAGCTACTATTTTAGCATAAAAATGCCCAAAGGGGGAGCCGTGTGTTTGCTGATTTTCAGGATAATGGACTAGGAAATCAGCGTGAAAATAAAAAGAGAAACAGATTATTTCAGCATTTGTAAGATTTATGCTATGCTTAAGGTAGAAAATGAAAGGGGTAACAAATGTATTTAGGAGATTTGATGGAGAAAGCCGAGTGTGGTCAATTTTCAATCCTTTCCTTTCTATTACAAGAGTCTCAGACGACCGTCAAGGCTGTAATGGAAGAAACAGGATTTTCAAAAGCAACTCTAACCAAATATGTCACCCTGCTCAATGACAAGGCTTTGGATAGTGGTTTAGAGCTGACTATTCACTTAGAAAATGAAAATCTGCGCCTGTCGATCGGTGCAGCTACCAAGGGGAGAGATATTCGGAGCTTGTTTTTGGAGAATGCTGTTAAATACCAGATTGTGGTCTATCTTCTCTACCACCAACAATTTTTAGCCCATCAGCTGGCTCAAGAATTGATGATTAGCGAGGCTACGCTTGGGCGTCACTTGGCTGGTTTAAATCAGATTTTGTCAGAATTTGATTTATCCATCCAAAATGGACGTTGGCGAGGTCCAGAGCATCAGATTCGCTATTTCTATTTCTGTCTTTTCCGAAAGGTCTGGTCGAGTCAGGAGTGGGAAGGTCACATGCAGAAACCAGCGAGAAAGCAGGAAATTGCTACACTAGAAGAAATCTGCGGTGCAAGTTTGTCTGTGGGTCAGAAATTGGACTGGGTTCTCTGGGCTCATATCAGTCAACAACGTCTTCGGGTCAATGCTTGTCAGTTTCAAGTGATAGAAGAGAAAATGCGAGGGTATTTTGACAATATTTTCTACCTTCGTTTGCATCGAAAGGCTCCGTCCTTTTTTGCTGGGCAACACCTCCCTCTCGGAACTGAGGATGGGGAGATGATGATATTCTTCTCTTTCCTCCTATCCCATCGCATTCTTCCTCTTCATACTATGGAGTATATCCTTGGTTTTGGAGGACAGTTGGCAGGTTTACTGACGCAATTGATTCAAGAAATGAAGAAGGAGGAGTTGCTGGGCGGTTATACAGAGGATCATGTTACCTATGAACTCAGTCAGCTTTGTGCTCAAGTCTATCTATACAAGGGCTATATTTTACAGGATCGCTATAAGTACCAGTTAGAGAATCGTCATCCATATTTACTGATGGAACATGATTTTAAAGAGACAGCAGAGGAGATTTTTCATGCTCTGCCTGCTTTTCAACAGGGGACGGATTTGGATAAGAAAATTCTCTGGGAATGGCTCCAGTTGATAGAATATATGGCTGAAAATGGTGGCCAGCATATGCGAATTGGTTTGGATTTGACATCTGGTTTTCTTGTCTTTTCAAGGATGGCAGCCATTTTGAAACGGTATTTGGAATACAACCGTTTTATTACCATTGAAGCCTATGACCGAACTCGGCATTATGATTTGCTGGTTACCAATAATCCGATTCATAAGAAGGAACAGACCCCAGTTTATTATTTAAAAAACGACTTGGATTTGGAAGATTTGGCAGGGATTCGTCAGTTATTGTTTAGTTAAAGAAGATGGCAAAAAAACTCAATTTTAGGAGAAAAAGAAGTAAAATTTTCTGCAATAAAACGCATATTATCGAGTCTTTTCAACACTTGACAATATGCGTTTGTTTGACTTTAAATTCTTTTTGCTCAGCCTTTTATTTTATATTTTTAGACAAAATTGCTAGAATTACCTCGTTATCATTTGTGTTATCTACTTTAATAAGACCTGTATCAATTCTACTAAATAATGAATTAATAATGATTAGTCTTTCCTCTTTATCAATATTTGTACCAGCATAAGTCAAAGATTGATAAAATCTAGTTAAAGCTGCTTTCTGTTTGTATTCGGTGGCTAAATGATGATTTGACATTACGATTTTTACCAGTATTCTAATTATATAGATAAAGAAATAACAGAAATAAATACGAATGATTCTGAAAGAAAAGGAATTTCTTTGATGATATCTAAAGAATAATTATGTATAACTGTAATTAATTTTGTCGAAGTAAAAATTAAAGCTAGTACAGTTACAATAAGGATGATAGTCCAATTTCTAGCCTGCTTTATATATTCTGTAGCACGTTTATTCCAGAGTTGTTCGGGTGCCTCCAATGATAGTTTATTCTTATAAGTCTCCTCTAAATGTTCAAGTTTATCTTTCTTTTCCTTTTGCCAACGATTTATTGAGCTTTGAAACTCTTTTAATTCTATGGCCTTATCATCAAATTGTTGTTGAATATCATTGTATCTGTTTTCGATAAAAGAGGTAATTTCTTTATATTGTTCATTAGAATTATCAGAAATTTCTTGTAACTTACTGGTTAATGGATATATAATATTTTTTTCAAAGTCGAATATATTTTCCCTAATATTAGAGAACTGTTTTCTAAGTAAATACAGAGCCGGATAGAATTGGTATGGATAAGAGCTTGAAAAATAATTGCCTATAGAACTTATATTCTTAGAGAGATAGATGTAACTTCTTATCGCTTCTGTAAGATTGTCTGTTGTTTGCTCTATATAGAATGAAACAAAACTCTTTATTTTTCGAATTTCTAAATCTTTATCAATAGGTGAATCAATTGATAGTATGTAAACAAGCTTCCCTTGCTCAGTAGTTTCACGACTACTTGACAAGTTATAATAAAGATAGTTATTTATAGTATCCGTATTTAAGTCGTCAATCTCAGAAAGAAATTTCCTTATGCCATTTATCTTATTATTCATGATTTGCCAATTTGAATAATAATTAGATGGTGCTTTTTCTGAAACAATCTTCCAATAGTCAAAATTAGTTTTTATTACTTTTTCAATTTGATCAAAAGTAAACATCGCTTCACGTTCGTTGAAGTTTATAGTATTGTTACTGTTAATTGTAAATCGAAATAAAATTTTATCATCCAAAAAATTAGATATTTGTTTGCTCGTAAAACTCATCATACTACCAGCCTATTTAGTCGTTTGAAACTTCTTATTTTTAATTAATATCCTAAAATAAGTGCTCTTACCATTTATTGATAAATCTTTTCCGTCATCTCCTTTTCGGAATCCAACAATTTCAAATTGATTTGGATTAAACTTATGAAGAAAAGTTATTGGAACTCCCATAACTCCTCGATAATCATAAGGAATATCTACTGTTTTATTGATATTGATACCGTTGTAATTATCGTAGGTTAAATATTGGTCTTCATTATTTTTATACTTTTTGGTAAGAATAATGTCCTCGTGCCTTTTGAAATTATCTAAATTTGTTAGCCATAAACAGTTATTAGGGGAAACAATTCTTTCACCACGTTCATTTATAGTGGTTTCTGTCCCATAGAGTTCATAGTGGTCTGGAACGATAAATCCAGAAATACCACGTCCCATATTTATCCCCATCCAAACTTTATTGTTTTCTATGAGTTTAAAAGTTTCTTTGTAAGTAATAGCATTAATATTGCCAATGATTAAAAATTGTTTATCATATTGAACAACTTGTGCAAGGAAGTCTCTGAAAAGTGAAAATGGTGGATTTGTTACCACTATATCTGCTTCTTTTAATAGTTTCATACTTTCCTCACTGCGGAAATCACCGTCACCTTTAAAAAATGTCACGTCATTTAGACTGGGAATAATGACCTCTTCTTTTTTCCCAGTGTATTCATAGTAAAAGCCATTTGAAATTTCTGAATTTAAGCTAAATAAATCAAATTGTTGTTCGATATAACAGGATGCAATCAGCTTTTTCAAACCAAGTTCATTAAAATTTTGAGCAAAATATCTATAAAAATTGCTAGTTCTGGGGTCATCACAATTGCAAAATATAATTTTGTTTTTGAAATGTACCTTGTAATGATGTAACTCCCTATCTATATCTTGTAGTTGAGTATAGAACTCATCATTTTTATTTTTTTTTGCCTTTCTTAAAAAATCATTTTCGTTTTTTCTCATTATCTTATTCCATACTCCTTGTTAATTGGTTAAAAATATCGCTTCCCAAAACTTTAAGAGACGTCTTAGCAACATCTAACATTATATTAAACATTTCCTGAGGATTCCAGTGACTTCCATCACCAGTTGTATAGATAGAGGTTGCTTGAAGCATTATTGATTTGTCTTTATTTTTTATAAATTTATTTTTGCACAAATTAGTATTGATTGGCATGCCGTAATTGGCAGCAGTTAGTCTGTCTAAGCGGTTTAGTATTCCTGAGTCATGTTCAAGTATAACAGACCGTCCGTCTGGCCGTATTACAGAGATAGTTTGCGTTAAAAAATTAGAACCTTCTAGAAAAATAATATAAGGGAAGTGTTCCTCGGATAGCATAAAATTTGCTATTTCAGCAATATTTTTATGTGAGCGTTCAATAGCATTTCCGGCAGCCATTAAATCTTGGTCGTTGTTTTTTCCTACTAGTTTACCTGATTTAATATTTTCAATATCTTTTCCTTGATGTTTAGCTTCTGTTACTAGAACTACACGCCAACTGCCTGAATCATCTTTTACCTCAATGATACCGCCGTCAGGAATAATACTTGCATTCTGTGTAAATAAAGTTTTTCCTAAATCTTTATCCAGCTTACTAAGATAATGATTAATCTCCTTTTTACTAACTGATTTTCTAAATCTAAACTCTAACATCGGATATAATTCCTCTAGTTTCGATTTTACTAGATGAGAGATAGTGCCTACGGCAATATCATGAGATTTTGCATCTTCTCCGAATATACCTACTACTCCTCTTGAATCTTTATGTTGGTTAGTTAGACGATTAGATTGATTCTTTTTAGCCATAAAATTCTCCCCTTTTTTATATTTTGAGGTGTTTTTAGTTATTAACAATATTATATCACACTATGAATGGGTATTAAATAATTGCATTATGTAAACTTTTCATATCGTAAATCTTAGCAAAAATACTCTTATTAGCTACTTCTTCATTAAAATAGGTTATTAAATCTAACTTTTGAGGCCTTTTTTGTGAAATTCACACAATCTACTCACATTTTTTAAAAAATTAAAAAAAGTTGATGAACAAGAAAGCGCTTTATTTTGTATACTAGTAAGTGTAAAGAGGAAACACCTCAAGATCTTTATCAGGAGGACAGCACATGTCACAAGAAAAATACATCATGGCCATTGACCAGGGAACTACAAGTTCTCGTGCCATCATTTTCAACAAAAAAGGGGAAAAGGTTAGCTCGAGTCAAAAGGAATTTACGCAGATTTTCCCTCAGGCAGGTTGGGTAGAGCACAATGCCAATGAAATTTGGAATTCCGTCCAGTCTGTTATTGCTGGAGCTTTCATCGAAAGTGGTGTGAAACCAAGTCAGATTGAGGCAATCGGGATTACCAACCAACGTGAAACAACGGTCGTTTGGGATAAGAAAACAGGACTTCCTATCTACAATGCTATCGTTTGGCAATCACGTCAGACAGCTCCTCTGGCTGAACAGCTGAAAAGCCAAGGTTATGTGGAAAAATTCCATGAAAAGACTGGTTTGATCATCGATGCTTACTTCTCTGCTACTAAGGTTCGTTGGATTTTGGATCATGTAGAGGGCGCTCAAGAGCGAGCAGAAAAAGGGGAATTGCTCTTTGGTACTATCGATACTTGGTTGGTTTGGAAATTGACTGACGGTGCGACTCACGTGACTGACTACTCAAATGCAGCTCGTACCATGCTTTATAACATTAAGGAACTCAAATGGGATGATGAGATTTTGGAAATTCTCAACATTCCGAAGGCTATGCTGCCAGAAGTTCGTTCTAACTCTGAAATCTACGGTAAGACAGCGCCATTCCATTTCTACGGTGGACAAGTGCCAATTTTTGGTATGGCTGGGGACCAACAAGCAGCCCTCTTTGGACAGTTGGCCTTTGAACCTGGTATGGTCAAGAATACTTATGGAACAGGATCTTTCATCATCATGAATACTGGTGAAGAAATGCAGTTGTCTGAAAACAACCTCTTGACAACCATTGGTTACGGAATCAACGGTAAGGTTTATTATGCCTTGGAAGGTTCTATCTTCATCGCAGGAAGTGCTATTCAGTGGCTTCGTGATGGTCTTCGCATGGTTGAAAATTCACCAGAATCTGAAAAATATGCTCGTGATTCTCACAATGATGATGAAGTTTATGTCGTTCCAGCCTTTACAGGACTAGGAGCACCATACTGGAACCAAAATGCTCGCGGTTCTGTCTTTGGTTTGACTCGTGGAACAAGCAAAGAAGACTTTATCAAGGCAACTCTTCAATCAATTGCTTATCAAGTACGTGATATTATTGACACAATGCAGGTGGATGCTCAAACAGCTATTCAAGTATTGAAAGTGGATGGAGGTGCAGCCATGAATAACTTCCTCATGCAGTTCCAAGCTGATATTTTAGGCATTGACATTGCACGCGCTAAAAACTTGGAAACAACAGCTCTAGGAGCAGCCTTCCTAGCAGGTTTGTCAGTAGGTTACTGGAAAAACTTGGATGAGTTGAAACTTTTGAACGAGACAGGAGAACTCTTTGAACCATCGATGAACGAATCGCGCAAGGAACAACTCTACAAGGGCTGGAAGAAGGCTGTGAAAGCAACGCAAGTCTTTGCGGAAGTAGACGACTAATACTGGCAGAATAAAGCGATTTATTTAGAAGGTGTGTAAATATGGAATTTTCAAAGAAAACACGTGAATGGTCAATTAAAAAAATGCAGGAACGCACCCTGGATCTCTTGATTATCGGTGGAGGAATCACAGGGGCTGGTGTAGCCTTGCAGGCGGCAGCTAGCGGTCTTGAGACCGGTTTGATTGAAATGCAGGACTTCGCAGAAGGAACATCCAGCCGTTCAACAAAATTGGTTCACGGCGGTCTTCGCTACCTCAAACAATTCGACGTAGAAGTAGTATCAGATACGGTTTCAGAACGTGCAGTAGTACAACAAATTGCTCCACACATTCCAAAACCAGACCCAATGCTCTTACCAGTTTACGATGAAGATGGAGCGACCTTTAGCCTCTTCCGTCTTAAAGTAGCCATGGACTTGTACGATCTCTTGGCAGGTGTCAACAATACACCAGCTGCTAACAAGGTTTTGAGTAAGAATCAAGTCTTGGAACGCCAGCCAAACTTGAAGAAAGAAGGCTTGGTAGGAGGTGGAGTGTATCTTGACTTCCGTAACAACGATGCGCGTCTCGTGATTGAAAACATCAAACGTGCCAACCAAGACGGTGCCCTCATTGCCAACCACGTGAAGGCAGAAGGCTTCCTCTTTGACGAAAGTGGCAAGATTACAGGTGTTGTAGCTCGTGATCTCTTGACAGACCAAGTATTTGAAATCAAGGCCCGTCTGGTTATTAATACAACAGGTCCTTGGAGTGATAAAGTACGTAATTTGTCTAATAAGGGAACGCAATTCTCACAAATGCGCCCAACTAAGGGAGTTCACTTGGTAGTGGATTCAAGCAAAATCAAGGTTTCACAGCCAGTTTACTTTGACACAGGTTTGGGTGACGGTCGTATGGTCTTTGTTCTCCCACGTGAAAACAAGACCTACTTTGGTACAACTGATACAGACTATACAGGTGATTTGGAGCATCCAAAAGTAACTCAAGAAGATGTAGATTACCTACTTGGTATTGTCAACAACCGCTTCCCAGAAGCGAATATTACAGTTGCTGACATTGAAAGTAGCTGGGCAGGTCTTCGTCCATTGATTGCAGGGAACAGTGCCTCTGACTATAATGGTGGAAATAACGGTACCATCAGTGATGAAAGCTTTGACAACTTGATTGCGACTGTTGAATCTTATCTCTCCAAAGAAAAAACACGTGAAGATGTTGAGTCTGCTGTCAGCAAGCTTGAAAGTAGCACATCTGAGAAACATTTGGATCCATCTGCAGTTTCTCGTGGGTCTAGCTTGGACCGTGATGATAATGGTCTCTTGACTCTTGCTGGTGGTAAAATCACAGACTACCGTAAGATGGCTGAAGGAGCTATGGAGCGCGTGGTTGATATCCTCAAAGCAGAATTTGACCGTAGCTTTAAACTCATCAACTCGAAGACTTACCCTGTTTCAGGTGGAGAATTGAATCCAGCAAATGTGGACTCAGAAATCGAAGCCTTTGCGCAACTTGGAGTTTCACGTGGCTTGGATAGCAAGGAAGCTCACTATCTAGCAAATCTTTACGGTTCAAATGCACCGAAAGTCTTTGCACTTGCTCATAGTTTGGAACAAGCGCCAGGTCTTAGCCTGGCAGACACCTTGTCCCTTCACTATGCAATGCGCAATGAGTTGGTTCTGAGTCCAGTTGACTTCCTTCTTCGTCGTACTAACCATATGCTCTTTATGCGTGATAGCTTGGATAGTATCGTTGAGCCAGTTTTGGATGAAATGGGACGATTCTATGACTGGACAGAAGAAGAAAAAGCAGCTTACCGTGTTGATGTCGAAGTAGCTCTTGCTAACAACGATTTAGCAGAATTAAAAAATTAAGAAAAAATAAAAGAGGCGGAGGGCAGGGCTCCTAGTCTACCCCTCCTTCTTTTTAATGGAGACAGAAAGATGATGAATGAATTATTTGGAGAATTTTTAGGGACTTTAATCCTGATTCTTCTAGGAAATGGTGTTGTTGCAGGTGTGGTTCTTCCAAAAACTAAGAGCAACAGTTCAGGTTGGATTGTGATTACTATGGGTTGGGGGATTGCAGTTGCGGTTGCTGTCTTTGTATCTGGCAAGCTCAGTCCAGCTCATTTAAACCCAGCTGTGACAATTGGTGTAGCTTTAAAAGGTGACTTGCCTTGGGCTTCCGTTTTGCCTTATATCTTAGCCCAGTTCGCAGGGGCTATGCTCGGTCAGATTTTGGTTTGGTTGCAATTCAAACCTCACTATGAGGCAGAAGAAAATGCAGGAAATATCCTGGCAACCTTCAGTACTGGACCAGCCATCAAAGATACTGTATCAAACTTGATTAGTGAAATCCTAGGAACTTTTGTATTGGTATTAACAATCTTTGCTTTGGGACTTTATGACCTTCAAGCAGGAATCGGAACCTTCGCAGTGGGTACCTTGATTGTCGGTATCGGTCTATCACTAGGTGGGACAACAGGTTATGCCTTGAACCCTGCACGTGACCTTGGACCTCGTATCATGCATAGCATCTTGCCAATTTCAAACAAGGGAGACGGAGATTGGTCTTACGCTTGGATTCCTGTTGTGGGACCTGTTATCGGTGCAGCATTGGCTGTTCTTGTATTTTCCCTTTTCTAGTTTATACTCTTCGAAAATCTCTTCAAACCACGTCAGCGTCGCCTTACCGTACTCAAGTACAGCTTGCGGCTAGCTTCCTAGTTTGCTCTTTGATTTTCATTGAGTATTAGAAAACAATTATTTTGATAGAGCTTGAGATGGAAATCTCAGGCCTTTTTCTTTTGAAATATACATAGAAAAACCGCATAATCCTTAAAATAAGCTGAAATCTATTGAAAACATACGGTAAACAATTGAAAAATACTATATAAAGTGGTACAATGGTAGAAAAATACTATAGTAAGAGTCTATCTTATTTTACAAAAATTACAGAAATGAATGGTTTTTCTTGATGAAACAGAGAAAAGAATTGTACCTCTTTCTTGGTCGGACAGCCTTGTATTTTCTTATCTTTCTAGGGCTGCTTTACTTCTTTAGCTATCTTGGTCAGGGTCAAGGAAGCTTTATCTATAATGAATTTTAACTTGAAGGAGAATCCCTATTGTGTCACATAAACCAATAGTAGATATGATTGAAACCATTGAGCATTTTGCTCAGACACAGCCTAGCTATCCTGTTTACAATGTTTTGGGGCAGGAACACACTTATGGAGATTTAAAGGCTAATTCGGATAGTTTAGCTACAGCCATTGACCAACTAGGCTTGCCTGAGAAGTCTCCTGTGGTTGTTTTTGGTGGCCGAGAATATGAAATGTTGGCAACCTTTGTAGCGCTGACTAAGTCAGGTCATGCTTACATTCCCATTGACAGTCATTCGGCCTTGGAGCGAGTTTCGGCTATTTTAGAAGTAGCAGAGCCAAGCTTGATTATTGCCATTTCAGACTTTCCATTGGAGCAGGTTTCTACACCGATGATGAATCTAGCTCAGGTTCAAGAAGCCTTTGCTCAAGGGACTAGCTATGAGATCACGCATCCAGTCAAGGGCGATGATAACTACTACATTATCTTTACTTCTGGTACGACTGGTAAGCCTAAGGGAGTGCAGATTTCCCATGATAACCTCCTCAGCTTTACCAACTGGATGATTACGGATAAGGAATTTGCGACGCCAAGTAGTCCGCAAATGCTGGCTCAGCCACCTTATTCTTTTGACCTGTCTGTCATGTACTGGGCGCCGACCTTGGCACTGGGTGGTACGCTTTTCGCTCTTCCTTCAGTCATCACTCAGGACTTTAAGCAACTCTTTGCGACTATCTTTTCATTGCCGATTGCTATCTGGACATCAACCCCTTCTTTTGCAGATATGGCCATGTTGTCTGAAGACTTTAATAGTGAGAAAATGCCTGGCATCACGCATTTCTACTTTGATGGCGAAGAATTGACGGTTAAAACAGCTCAAAAACTGCGCGAGCGTTTCCCAAATGCCCGTATTATCAATGCCTACGGTCCAACAGAAGCGACAGTGGCCCTGTCAGCAGTTGCCGTGACAGACGAGATGCTAGCGACTCTCAAACGCCTACCAATCGGCTATACCAAGGCTGATTCTCCAACCTTTATCATTGACGAGGAAGGAAATAAACTGCCAAATGGCGAACAGGGAGAAATCATTGTTTCTGGACCAGCCGTTTCAAAAGGTTATATGAACAATCCTGAAAAAACAGCGGAAGCCTTCTTTGAGTTTGAAGGTCTGCCAGCCTATCATACTGGAGATGTAGGAACCATGACAGATGAGGGCTTGCTTCTTTACGGCGGACGCATGGACTTCCAGATTAAGTTCAACGGTTACCGCATTGAGTTAGAAGATGTCTCTCAAAACCTCAACAAGTCTCGCTTTATCGAGTCTGCTGTCGCAGTACCGCGCTATAATAAGGACCACAAGGTGCAAAATCTATTGGCTTATGTCATCTTAAAAGATGGTGTGCGTGAGCAGTTTGAGCGTGATATCGATATTACCAAGGCCATCAAGGAAGATTTGACAGACATCATGATGTCCTACATGATGCCGTCTAAATTCCTTTATCAAGACAGTTTGCCACTGACTCCAAATGGAAAGATTGACATTAAAGGATTGATTAACGAGGTGAATAAGAGATGATGGAGTTCTTTCAACAGCTTCCTCATTTAGAGCCATACGGCAATCCTCAGTATTTTGTCTATGTGATTGCTGCAACCTTGCCCATCTTTATCGGCCTCTTTTTCAAGAAACGCTTTGCCTGGTATGAAGTGCTGGTTAGCCTCTTCTTTATCGTCACCATGTTGGTAGGTGGGAAGACCAATCAACTAGCTGCCTTGGGTATTTATCTGTGCTGGGAAATATTGCTCGTACTCTTCTACAAGCATTATCGAAAAAGTAAGGATGGCCAGTGGGTCTTCTACTTAGTTAGTTTTCTGTCCCTACTTCCGATTATCTTTGTCAAGGTGCAACCAGCTATCAATGGAACGCAGTCTTTGCTTGGATTTTTGGGAATTTCTTACCTGACCTTTCGTTCGGTTGGGATTATCATCGAGCTGAGAGATGGAGTGATTAAGGATTTTACCCTCTGGGAATTCCTCCGTTTCCTTCTCTTCATGCCGACTTTTTCAAGTGGCCCAATCGATCGCTTTAAGCGGTTTAATGAAAATTATCAGACCATTCCTGAGCGAGATGAGTTGATGGATATGCTGGATGAATCTGTTCGCTATATCATGTGGGGATTTTTGTATAAGTTTATCCTAGCTCATGTTTTAGGAGAGACCTTGTTGCCTCCTTTGAAGAATTTAGCCTTGCAGTCAGGTGGCTTCTTTAACCTCTATGCCTTGGCAGTTATGTATACCTTTGGTCTGGAACTTTTCTTTGACTTTGCAGGTTATTCTATGTTTGCCTTAGCCATCTCAAATTTAATGGGAATCCGTAGCCCTATCAACTTTAACAAGCCCTTTTTATCAAGGGATTTGAAGGAGTTTTGGAATCGCTGGCATATGAGTCTGTCTTTCTGGTTCCGTGACTTTGTCTTTATGCGAATGGTCATGGTATTGACCAGAAAGAAGGTCTTTAAAAATCGCAATGTAACCTCAAGTGTAGCCTACGTTGTCAATATGCTAATCATGGGATTTTGGCATGGAGTGACTTGGTACTACATCGCCTATGGACTCTTTCATGGATTAGGCTTGGTCATCAATGACGCTTGGATTCGCAAGAAAAAAACGCTCAATAAGGAGCGGAAAAAAGCAGGGAAGCCTGCTCTACCTGAGAATCGCTGGATTCAGTTGCTTGGCATGGTTGTCACCTTCCATGTCGTCATGCTGTCATTCTTGATCTTTTCTGGATTCTTGAATGATCTATGGTTTAAAAAATAAAAGGAAATAAAATATGGATATCAAATCAGAAGTTATCGAAATTATTGATGAGTTGTTTATGGAAGATGTTTCTGACATGATGGATGAAGATCTTTTTGATGCAGGTGTCTTGGATAGTATGGGAACGGTTGAATTGATTGTGGAGATTGAGAACCGTTTTGACATTCGTGTCCCTGTAACAGAGTTTGGTCGCGACGACTGGAATACAGCTAATAAAATCATAGCTGGTATTGTGGAGCTACAAAATGCTTAAACGCTTATGGATGATCTTCGGACCGGTCTTGATAGCTGGTTTGTTGGTTTTTCTGCTCATTTTCTTTTATCCTACTGAGATGCGTCATAATCTAGGAGCTGAAAAGCGTTCAGCAGTGGCTACTACTATCGATAGTTTTAAGGAGCGAAGTCAAAAAGTCAGAGCACTATCTGATCCAAATACACGTTTTGTTCCCTTCTTTGGCTCTAGTGAATGGCTTCGTTTTGACGGTGCTCATCCTGCGGTATTAGCTGAGAAATACAATCGCTCCTACCGTCCTTATCTTTTAGGACAGAGGGGAGCTGCATCGCTTAACCAGTATTTTGGAATGCAACAGATGTTGCCACAACTGGAGAATAAACAAGTTGTGTATGTTATCTCACCTCAGTGGTTCAGTAAAAATGGCTATGAGCCAGCAGCCTTCCAGCAGTATTTTAATGGAGACCAGTTGACCAGTTTTCTGGAACATCAATCTGGAGATCAGGCTAGCCAATATGCGGCGACTCGCTTACTACAGCAGTTTCCCAACGTAGCTATGAAGGATTTGGTTCAGAAGTTGGCAAGCAAAGAAGAATTGTCGACGGCAGACAATGAGACGATTGAATTATTGGCTCGGTTTAATGAACGCCAGGCTTCCTTTTTTGGACAGTTTTCAGTTAGAGGCTATGTTAATTATGGTAAGCATGTAGTTAAGTATTTAAAGACCTTGCCAGACCAGTTTTCTTATCAAGCAATAGAAGATGTTGTCAAATCAGATGCAGAAAAGAATACTTCCAATAATGATCTGGGAATGGAGAATGATTTCTATAATAAGCAGATTAAGAAGGATTTGAAGAAATTAAAGGATTCTCAGAAAAACTTCACCTATCTCAAGTCGCCAGAGTATAATGACCTGCAGTTAGTTTTAACCCAGTTTTCTAAATCCAAGGTAAACCCGATTTTTATCATTCCACCTGTTAATAAAAAATGGATGGATTATGCTGGTCTACGAGAGGATATGTACCAACAAACGGTGCAGAAGATTCGCTACCAGTTAGAGAGTCAAGGTTTTACCAATATAGCAGATTTTTCTAAGGATGGCGGGGATCCTTTCTTTATGAAGGATACCATCCACCTTGGTTGGTTGGGTTGGTTGGCTTTTGACAAGGCAGTTGATCCTTTCCTATCCAATCCCACACCAGCTCCGACTTACCATCTGAATGAGCGCTTTTTCAGCAAAGACTGGGCGACATACGATGGAGATGTCAAAGAATTTCAATAGATCATAATATAGAAGAGTTCAAGAATGAAGCTGATTTTTACGTTTTTTCTTGACTCTTTTTTTGCTTGTGATATAATTAACTGGTAAACAAAATTCAACAGAATAGTATTTTTCTCTTAAAAAAGAGAAGTTCAAAAGGAAAGGAGTCAGATATGAGACAGCTAGCGAAGGATATCGATGGCTTTTTGAATGAGGTGATTTTACAGGCGGAAAACCAACATGAAATCCTAATAGGTCATTGTACTAGCGAGGTGGCCCTGACCAATACCCAGGAGCATATCCTCATGCTCTTGTCGGAGGAATCTTTAACAAATTCAGAATTGGCCCGTCGCCTCAATGTCAGTCAGGCAGCAGTTACCAAGGCCATTAAGTCTTTGGTCAAGGAAGGGATGTTGGAAACATCTAAAGATCCTAAGGATGCGCGTGTGATTTTTTATCAGTTGACTGATTTGGCTCGTCCAATCGCTGAGGAGCACCATCATCACCATGAGCATACACTTTTAACCTATGAACAAGTGGCGACTCAGTTTACTCCAAATGAACAAAAAGTTATTCAGCGGTTTTTGACTGCTTTAGTAGGAGAAATCAAATAATGAGATATATTACGGTAGAGGATTTGTCCTTCTATTATGATAAGGAGCCTGTTCTTGAACATATCAATTATAGTGTTGATAGTGGGGAATTTGTTACCTTGACAGGGGAAAATGGAGCGGCTAAAACGACACTCATTAAGGCCAGTCTTGGAATTCTTCAACCACGCATTGGAAAGGTGACCATTTCAAAGACAAATACGCAGGGTAAGAAATTGAGAATAGCCTACCTTCCCCAGCAGATTGCCAGTTTTAATGCTGGTTTTCCAAGTACAGTTTATGAGTTTGTCAAGTCGGGTCGCTATCCACGAAAGGGTTGGTTCCGTCGTTTGAATGCTCATGATGAGGAGCATATCAAGGCTAGTTTGGACTCAGTTGGTATGTGGGAACACCGAGACAAACGCTTGGGGTCTCTATCTGGAGGACAAAAGCAGCGAGCGGTGATTGCGCGTATGTTTGCTTCTGACCCAGATGTGTTTATCCTAGATGAGCCGACAACGGGGATGGATGCAGGAAGTAAAAATGAATTTTACGAACTCATGCACCACAGCGCCCATCATCATGGCAAGGCTGTTTTGATGATTACCCATGATCCTGAAGAAGTTAAGGACTATGCGGACCGCAATATTCATCTAGTCCGTAACCAAGACTCGCCATGGCGTTGTTTCAACGTTCATGAGAATGATCAGGAGGTGGGTCATGCTTAGTTTATTATCTTATGACTTTATGCAGCGTGCCTTTCTGGCGGTTATTGCCATGAGTCTCTTCTCGCCAGTATTAGGAACCTTTCTTATCTTGCGCCGTCAGAGTTTGATGAGTGATACCCTCAGCCACGTCTCGCTTTCGGGTGTAGCTTTTGGTCTGGTCCTAGGGATTTCTCCGACTATTTCAACTATTGCTATTGTCTTGATTGCGGCGGTCTTTCTGGAGTATCTCCGTACGGTTTACAAGAGTTTTATGGAAATCGGGACAGCAATCCTCATGTCAACGGGTCTGGCTGTTTCTCTGATTGTCATGAGCAAGGGGAAAAGCTCGAGTTCTATGAGTTTGGACCAGTATCTTTTTGGTTCGATTGTGACTATCAGCGAAGAGCAGGTCGTTTCCCTCTTTGTCATTGCGGCGGTTGTTTTGATTTTGACCTTCCTCTTCCTTCGTCCTATGTATATCCTGACCTTTGATGAGGATACGGCCTTTGTGGATGGCTTGCCAGTTCGTACCATGTCTATTCTTTTTAACATGGTGACAGGGGTGGCCATTGCTCTTATGATTCCTGCAGCAGGAGCTCTTCTGGTATCGACCATTATGGTCTTGCCAGCTAGTATTGCCCTGCGTCTGGGGAAAAACTTTAAATCGGTTATGCTGTTAGCCAGTGCTATTGGATTTTTGGGAATGGTAGCAGGACTTTACATTTCCTACTATGCAGAAACACCTGCAAGTGCAAGTATTACCATTATTTTTGTAACTGTTTTCTTACTAATTAGTTTAGTAAGACGTTTTATCAAATAGGAGACTAAGATGAAAAAAATTAGCTTATTGCTAGCCAGTTTATGTGCCTTGTTTTTAGTGGCTTGTTCCAATCAAAAACAGGCAGATGGCAAACTCAATATCGTGACAACCTTTTACCCTGTCTATGAATTTACCAAGCAAGTCGCAGGAGATACTGCTAATGTAGAACTCCTCATCGGTGCTGGTACAGAACCCCATGAATACGAACCGTCTGCCAAGGCAGTTGCCAAAATCCAAGATGCAGATACCTTCGTTTATGAAAATGAAAACATGGAAACTTGGGTTCCTAAATTGCTAGATACTTTGGATAAGAAAAAAGTGAAAACCATCAAGGCGACAGGCGATATGTTGCTTTTGCCAGGTGGTGAGGAAGAAGAGGGAGACCATGACCATGGAGAAGAAGGCCATCACCATGAGTTTGACCCCCATGTTTGGTTATCACCAGTCCGTGCCATTAAACTAGTAGAGCACATCCGTGATAGCTTGTCAGCAGATTATCCTGATAAAAAAGAGACCTTTGAAAAGAACGCAGCTGCCTATATCAAAAAATTGCAAGCCTTGGATAAGGCTTATGCAGAAGGCTTGTCTCAAGCCAAACAAAAGAGCTTTGTGACTCAACACGCAGCCTTTAACTACCTTGCCTTGGACTATGGGCTCAAACAAGTCGCAATCTCAGGACTTTCTCCAGATGCAGAGCCATCAGCTGCTCGCTTGGCAGAATTGACAGAGTATGTCAAGAAAAATAAAATCGCCTATATCTATTTTGAAGAAAATGCCTCACAAGCCCTTGCTAACACACTTTCAAAAGAAGCAGGTGTCAAAACTGATGTCCTCAATCCTTTAGAAAGTCTGACAGAAGAGGACACCAAGGCTGGAGAAAACTACATTTCCGTGATGGAGAAAAACCTCAAGGCTTTGAAACAAACAACAGACCAAGAAGGCCCAGCAATCGAACCTGAAAAGGCAGAGGATACCAAGACAGTCCAAAATGGTTACTTCGAGGATGCAGACGTCAAGGACCGCACCTTGAGTGACTATGTAGGTAACTGGCAATCAGTTTATCCTTTCCTTGAAGATGGCACGTTTGACCAAGTCTTTGACTACAAGGCTAAGTTGACTGGTAAGATGACCCAGGCTGAGTACAAGGCCTACTATACAAAAGGCTATCAGACAGATGTCACTAAGATTAACATTACTGATAATACTATGGAATTTGTTCAAGGTGGACAAAGCAAGAAATACACCTACAAGTATGTCGGTAAGAAAATCTTGACTTACAAGAAAGGCAATCGTGGCGTGCGCTTCCTCTTTGAAGCGACAGATGCTGACGCTGGACAGTTCAAGTATGTTCAGTTTAGTGACCACAATATCGCCCCAGTTAAGGCAGAACATTTCCATATATTCTTTGGAGGTACAAGCCAAGAAGCCCTCTTTGAAGAAATGGATAACTGGCCAACCTACTACCCAGATAACCTATCTGGTCAAGAAATCGCCCAAGAAATGTTGGCGCATTAATGAGAAACCGACTAGTTCATAGGAGCTAGTCGGTTTTTGGGGTACTAGATGGTAATACTCTTCGAAAATCTCTTCAAGTCGCGTCAACGTCGCCTTGCCGTATAGATGTTACTGACTTCGTCAG
>NZ_VMLM01000063.1:0-3517 GCF_013276695.1 Streptococcus sp. 4155 | reverse complement strand
ACGACTACATCAACAGGAAAGAAGTATTAGAGTATCTCACACGCCTAGCCCTTGAAACACCGACAAAGGACATCACACCAGAGAAATCAAAGGAGATTTTGCAAGAATACCATGAGGATAACAACCCAGTTATCGCTTTTGTATCTTCATTCTTTACTGATGAACTATCAAGTGAGTTTTTGCCTAATAGTTTTGTTTTCCATAACTGGAAAGGATTTACGGAATATTATGGGGTGAAACTACACAAGACAGAAATGGGGTTGCATCGAGAGATAAAAAGTAATCTACCAAGTTGGATAACCACAGGCCAGAAAGTAATACCATCAGGGAGACAACTTCATTCTGGTTTCTATCCGCATGAAGATACAGCGCCTTACGCACATCCATATTTTAACGGTAGGGAAAAGCCAGAGCAACGGAGAAAAGCTAGAAATGAACGGGGATACTTTAATGGTAAAGCAAAAAAGAAGCAATAACTTTATACACTTTATACACTTGATAAAAAAGTGTTATACTTGCAACCCTTAGAGCGCCAAGGACTTTATACACTTATACACTTTATACGGCAGGTTTTTTCTTTTACAGTATTAAGCACTATAATTCCTGTAAATTATATAAACTAGTGTATAAAGTGTATAAAGCGTATAAAACAGGGCTTAAACCCTTGATATGACAGGCTTTTAATTTTATACACTTCAAAAATAAAGTGTATAAAACTTTTTCTAAGTGTATAAAAAACATAGATAAAAATGGCAAAAACAAGGTATTTTACATAATTTACCTTAAAACAGAAAGAGGAAAAACAACATGACCCTAAAAACATTTTCAGACAAAGTCAAAACATTTACTTTCACTTACGAATTTAAAGATCTAGATACTGCTCTGGTAGCAGGTCACGCGCTACTGGGATATATGACTGGGACTTATGAAGTACCATCTATTTCAATAACTCACAAGGATAAAGGGACGCTTGTAGCTGAGTATGTGGAGGATAAGAAACTAAACAAGACCTTCAAGCGTATTTGTGACAGTTTTAAAGACTACTACAACCAACCAGTGGACGATGAAGCATTTGAAGAACGTTATAAACGGGAGCGCGTGCTTCAACTCAAAGAGTCAGAGGATTTTGAGAGTTTGCTGGAAAAGATCACAGACTACGAGCTGGAACTATTAGACTATGCTGATCGCTTGCTTTCTGATAAGCCTATCCCTATGGACTCTATGACCGCTTTTGGTACGTTGGAAAAGCTGGGCGATGAAAGTATTAGCCTACTCCAAAAGTTGGACGTAGAGGGCGAATATAAAGGACTTGCTGGTTATTCAGGTCAATAAGCACAGGAAGGGGAGCAATCCCCTTTTTGTTAACAAGTCAATAGTTTTGGGTTTTTCCATATAGGGGGAAATAATGAAGCAGTTAGCAATAGAAACAATCACTAAACCAATGAAGCTGAGAGGAATAACTAAGGGTATAGCCGAGTTGGACGGTCAACGTTTAGAGATTGATTTGGATAGTTTAATGATTGATTTTGGTGGAGAGTCATTTGAATTAGACAGAATAGCAGGAACTAAGGGAGGTAATCGATATTTCTTTCTTTGCCCTGATTGTGGGAGACGGTGCAGGTTGCTTTATAAACGATATTTATATTTTAGTTGCGGTACTTGTCTAGATATCCACAAGAGCACCCTGAACCGTAGTAAAACGGATTGCCAATACTACTGGGAGCTTGCACTAAAAGAAGCCAGAAAGGTAGAACCAGGGTGGAGTCCTAGACGTGGTGGATATATGTTTGATGGTTTCCCCGAAAGACCCAAGTATATGAAACGTGACAGGTATCATAAGCACTATAAGAAGTTTTTGAAGTATACTAAAAAAGGGGATAGATTTTGGCTGAATGGTTCGAGATTGTAGGACAATATGAAGTAGTGTGTAATTTACCAAACGAACAAATACTACATATTAGACGGTTTAAATGTTAAAAAAGCTAGATATATCAAGGATTTAAGTAAGTAGAGCGTTCCAAAAAGGGTGCGGTAAGCGTTCCAAAAAAGGGTGAGATAAGGGTGAGGTTACATATAAAAAGTACAAGGTTAGTACAAGGTTGTGTATTTAAAAATATTAAAAATAGGCTAAGATTAGGCTAAGGTCACATACTTCAAAATACTAAGGTTTTACAAAGGTACAGGGATTTTTTTCTAGTGATAGAACCCCAAGGATACCACAAGGTATGGCTACTTTTTTAGAGCCATAGAACGGTAAGATTTTGGTAAGGTACAGGAGTTTTCCAATGGTGAGGTTTTGGTGAGGTAGTGGCAAAAAAAATGCTTTAAAAATAAGGGGCTAATAAGCCGTTGAACTCCGAGCGAACGCCGAGAAAGTGGCTATATCCCCCTATCATTTATCAAGCAGATAAGAGCAATAATAACCCTCCTTAACTCCCTGAGAAACGACAAGCAGATAAGTGAAGTTTTTAGCCCTCTTATTTCGGATCTACTCCTTGCAGAATGACAAGGAAATAAGAGAGATAAAAACATCCTTTAATTGCTTATCAAACCATAAGGAGATACGGGGGCTATCTCCCTCCCCACGCGCTTCTATGAGCTTCACACCGTCATTGTACATTTTTTCTCACGGGAAATCATTTGAATCTAGAGCGAACATAGAGAAAACGAAAAAAAGCCAAGGCGCTCCGCCTCAGCTATAATCTCAATATTATTATATCACAAAGGAGCGAACTAATGGAGCTGGATAAGTTTAAAACGATGATGAACGTCAGAGAGAGGATGACATACTTTCTGAGATTCCAGAGGATGGCAGGGAGTGAAAACCAAGTTAGTATCGATGAAGAGGCTTGGAAACTTGTCTTACCTGATCAGTGGAATTTGAGTGGTGAACATGAAAAAGCAATCCGTGAGGGGTTGGAGATATTCGCCCACGACATCAACAGCATAGAGAACAAACGAGCCAGAAAATACTTTATTATCCATTATTGCTATATGAGAAAGAAAACAATGAGTGAATGCGTAGAGATGGCAGGTACTAGCTCCACTAGCTACCACCGATACAAACAGATAGCCGTCTTAAACTTTGCGAGAATCCACCAGAACGGAGAGCTAGAAGCATATAAGTAGGCAAATGTAGGCTGAGGCTTCATATTCGCCCCCTATTTCGCTTGATTTCGTACTGGACAACAAAACACCACGGATAAACTACAAGCCCTCAGAAACGAATCTGGGGGCTTTTGTGAGGTCATAATCTTATAAACCACGCGCTTCATGGTATAATATACCTATCAGCAGCCAGCAATAAAAAAAGCACGTTTGACCGTGCTAGTTTCTTGCCTGCTGAACTCGTCAAATCTTAGCCCTTTTGTGGGGCTTTTTTGCTCCCCTTTTTGCGTACTTTGGGGGAGCAAGTAATAAAAAGTAATGTTAGTATTTTTTGTTCAAAAGCGCGTGACATAAGGGTTAGGAAGCCCTAAGGAAACATAAAATAAGAAGTTTTTTATTATACTACAAA
>NZ_VMLM01000062.1:0-3389 GCF_013276695.1 Streptococcus sp. 4155 | reverse complement strand
ACAAAGTACGGACTCAATTAGAGATTTTTGATCGCTTTGATGAGGAAATCAAGAAAGCAGAAAAAGAAGTTAAGGATATCAAATCCAAGAAAGCAGATGTACAAACATTTGAAGATTTTCAAGCTATTAACGTAAAAGAAAAGTATATTGCTGATATGAAAGAGCAAAGAACAAAACTTGAGAAAGAACGGATTGACTCAATCGTAGCAGACGCTAGAAAAATTAATGCATCAGGTTATTTAGGAACTGCATTAGAGCAAGATGAAACAGTGAAGCGCCAGCGCCAAGAAATCAAGCAGAAATCTATTGAGCTTTTGGAATTGATTGCAAATTATAACGAAAATTACAAAAATACTGCTGAAAGATTGGCGGATGAGGTAAGAGAAACAGGTATCGAAGAGTTATTTGACCGCCTGAATACATCCCCAGAATATAGTGGAGTAAGTAAGCCTTACATTTATAGTGGTGTAGCTGGTTATATGGGAAGCCAATACCGCTATTTAGATCCGAGTGATGATTTGGCGTATTTTGTGAATCGTATTAACTATTTTGAAGGAGAACAATAATGAAAGATGAACATAAACAACTATTTCAAGAAATCGAAGAAGAGAAGAGACAAGCTGACTTACTGCAGGGGCTTGCAAAGAACGTAGAAAGTATTTCAAAATCTTACGAAGAGGAAGCTGTAACTCTTGAAGAGTTTAAAGCTATGGGCTACAAGCGTAGACATGAACTATATGAGAAGGATAAAGCCCTATATGATAAACTACTGGGCAAAGAAAGACGTGGTTTATTAGGTTTGTGATGTGGAGGGGAGCAATCCCCTTTTTTTACATAAATCAGACAGAATTACACACGAGGTAGGGGAATGGTTAGAAGTTTAAAAGCAAGACTAGAAAAGTTAGAAGAGTATGCTGGAAAGACGGAATATGCAACAACTGATGAATGTATATCTTTATATGTGGATTGTTTAAGATTTGCTTTTCAGCAAGATGAAATAAAGATAGATATGGATGATTTTATTAAAATACCATTTAAAGATATTAAGCTAGCAGACTATAAGAAATCAAAAAAACGTATGGATGAACTTAGGGAAATGACTGGGATAAGTGAGTTTCCAGAATTAGACCAATAAAGTGAGGTGACTAGTATTTGACAGAATTAAGCAGAAAAAAAGAAATATTTATGGCCAATTATCTCATGACTGGGAATGTAAAAAAAGCTAGTGAATTAAGTGAGATCACCAGAAAGACGGCTTACAATTACTTGAACGATGCAACCTTTAAGAGAATTTACCGTGAAAGACGTAGCGAACAACTCAAGGAGTCTACTACGCTGTTACAGAATGCAAGCGTTGAGGCAGTCAATGTATTAAGGGAAATCATGCTTGATAAGACAGTAAGCCCGTATGCGAGACAACAGAGCGCCCAGAGCATTCTAAACATGGCTTATAAGGCGGTTGAAATGGTTGAGGTAGTGGAGCAATTAGAAATATTAGAGGCGAAGATACTAGATGAAGGCGATTAAAAACCGTTTAAATAAGTTGAATAAGTTAGCGGTGGTTGATGAAGTTGATACCGTGTTTTTGACGCAGATTGATACTGGACATTTTGAGGTAAGATATAGGATAGGTGGAAAAAATCCCAAAGATATTATAGAAGTCTATCCGACAAAAGAAGAAGCAGAAAAAGATATTTCACGAATTAAAAATACAAAAGGATTGCGGATATTCTGGGACAATATAGGTTTTTGTGATGAATAGAGCTTATCAGTTATCAATCAGATAAGGAGAGTATCCTTGAACTCCGAGCGAACGCCGAGAAAACGCAAAAAAAGCCAGCACAGCTGACTTCTCATGTTATAGTTTCGCATAACTATTATATCACAAAGGAGTGAACTAATGGAGCTGGATAAGTTTAAAACGATGATGAACGTCAGAGAGCGGATGACATACTTTCTACGTTTCCAGAGGATGGCAGGAAGTGAAAACCAAGTTAGGATAGATGAAGAGGCTTGGAAACTTGTCTTACCTGATCAGTGGAATTTGACTAGTAAGCATGAAAAAGCAATCCGTGAGGGGTTGGAGATATTCGCCCACGACATCAACAGCATAGAGAACAAGCGAGCCAGAAAATACTTTATTATCCATTATTGTTACATGAGGAAGAAAACAATGAGTGAATGCGTAGAAATGGCAGGTACTAGCTCCACTAGTTATCACCGATACAAACAGATAGCCGTCTTAAACTTTGCGAGAATCCACCAGAACGGAGAGCTAGAAGCATATAAGTAGGCATAGGCTTCATATTCGCCCCCTATTTTGCTTTGTTTCGTACTGGAGAACTAAAACACCATGGATAAACTAGAAGCCCTTAGAAACGAATTTTGGGGCTTTTGTGAGGTTATAAAAAACAAGTGTAAAAATACGTGTTATACATTGACAAATGTTTCAAACAAGTGTATAATATAATTAAAGATACGGAAAGGAGAAACCGATGACCGAAAGAGAACTAAAAAAACTTGCTAAGAAAAAAGGTTTTATCAAAACAGCTTTTGGTAAAGGTTCGCATGAAGTTTGGAAACATCCAGACGGAAGAACGGTAACGATACCTAAACCAAAAGAAAACGATTATAGACCTGGAACACTTGGCAAGATTTTGAAAGTATTGGAAGGGGAGTAAAAAACTCCCTCCCCTATATTGGGGCGGTCATTGGTTATTATCAAATTATGAAATACACTTACTTGGCACTATTTGAAGTGGATGAAGAAAACGGCGGTTATACAATCACATTCCCTGATTTTCAAGGAGCAATTAGCGAAGCCGATACCTTAAACGAGGCAATCTATAACGCCCGTGAGGTGCTAGAAATCTATACAATCATGTTTGAAGATGAAGGCAAAGAGTTTCCAGAGCCTTCAAGTTTTAAGGCTTTGGCTAGTGAGCTTGGCAGTGATGAGGATATTCTGCAAGCTATCTCAGTAGATACGGAACTGGTTAGAGAGCGCGAACGTTCTAGGGTTGTCAATAAAACTGTAACCCTCCCTAGTTGGTTGGTTGAAGTTGGTAAAGAAAATAAAATCAATTTCAGTCAGCTATTACAGAAAGCAATCAGGGAAGAATTACAGGTATAACGTCATAAAGTACGTACTTCATGGTATAATATACCTATCAGCAATCAGCAATAAAAAAAGCACGTTTGACCGTGCTAGTTTCTTGCCTGCTGAACTCGTCATTTATTGCCCTTTTTGAGGGCTTTTTTTGTGGACTTTTTAAGAACTTTTATGGTCTTTAAAAATAACCTAAGGACCTGCTATTTTTAAAAATTCAATAATATCAAGGTTTTAGACACTTTAATGAATCCTAAAAATTTGTCATCTCTATTTTTAT
>NZ_VMLM01000061.1:0-36594 GCF_013276695.1 Streptococcus sp. 4155 | reverse complement strand
CTCAACCAGCGGAACCAGCAGGCGGTTCAATGGGTACAGGTTTCTTATTCGGCAACTCTTCATTCTACTACCTCAACAGTAATAGTTCTATGACGAGAGGTTGGAAAAAAGAAAATGGAATGTGGTACTTCTACAATACTGATGGTTCAATGGCCACAGGATGGTTGCTAGACAATGGTTCATGGTACTACCTCAATAGTAATGGTTCAATGGCCACAGGATGGTTACTAGACAATGGTTCATGGTACTACCTCAATAGTAATGGTTCAATGGCCACAGGATGGTTGCTATACAATGGTTCATGGTACTACCTCAATAGTAATGGCGATATGAAAGTTAGCCAATGGTTCCAAGTTAGTGGGAAATGGTACTATGTAGATGAATCAGGTATGCTTGCAGTCAATACAACAGTAAACGGCTATAGAGTCAATGCTAATGGTGAATTGGTAAACTAAATCTAACTGAATGAATCTTAATATTATTTTTTGATAGGATATTAAGGCTGAAAATAACTCCATAATCTCTAGCCAGATTTATGCTACTGGAGATTATGGAGTATTTTGTAATATAAGAGATAATGGAAGGATGAGCCAGTAACTCAACATTCTTATATAATAGATTGAATCTAGAGTAGTACATAGTTACTGATGAAAAATCAACTGTTAAAGTGCCTGCTGGCAAACAACTACCTAACGCAGGTTCAGCATCAAGTGCAGCACTTGCTAGTCTTGGTCTAGTGGTGGCAACAAGTGGTTTTGCTTTGCTAGGAAGAAAGGCTAGACGTAGAAAATAGGATAGCTAGAAAATTCTATTCTCTACTTAAAGTTAGATTATAAGGGGGATTTGGAGAAATCATCAATCCTAGTGATGGGTGAGAAAAGTGAGAACCCAAGATAATCGCACACTTTAGCTGAAAAGGGATATTCTATCAATGTAACCAGTCTCTTCTGTCTCTAACTGTGGGACAGGAGATGGGTAATATCGAGTAGAAAAGCTAGCAGAATAGCTCTATTAAAGAGAGGAGGGAAACCGAAAAATTGGGTACCCCTCCTCTTTTTTGGTATAATAGAAGATAGAAAACGAGGTTAGAAGAGATGATTTTTGATACACATACACACTTGAATGTAGAAGAATTTGCAGGTCGTGAGGCAGAAGAAATTGCCTTGGCTGCTGAGATGGGTGTGACACAGATGAATATTGTTGGTTTTGATCAACCGACGATTGAGCGTGCCTTGGAGTTGGTAGATGAGTATGACCAGCTCTATGCGACTATCGGTTGGCATCCTACAGAAGCAGGGACTTACACGGAGGAAGTCGAGGCTTACTTGCTTGACAAGCTCAAGCATCCCAAGGTTGTGGCTTTAGGTGAAATTGGTTTGGATTATCATTGGATGACAGCGCCCAAAGAGGTGCAGGAGCAGGTTTTTCGCCGTCAGATTCAGCTATCTAAGGACTTGGATTTGCCTTTTGTTGTCCATACCCGTGATGCGCTGGAAGATACCTATGAGATTATCAAGAGCGAGGGAGTTGGCTCTCGAGGTGGTATCATGCATTCATTTTCAGGGACGCTTGAGTGGGCAGAGAAGTTTGTCGAGCTTGGTATGACCATTTCCTTCTCAGGAGTGGTGACTTTTAAGAAGGCAACTGACATCCAAGAAGCAGCTAAAGAGTTACCTTTGGATAAGCTTTTGGTGGAGACGGATGCGCCTTACTTGGCTCCTGTTCCTAAACGTGGTCGCGAAAACAAAACAGCCTATACTCGCTATGTGGTGGACTTTATTGCTGCCTTGCGTGGGATGACGGCAGAAGAGTTAGCGGCGGCAACGACTGCAAATGCAGAACGCATTTTTGGATTGGACAGCAAGTAATGAAAGAGAAAATTTCCCAAGTCATCGTGGTTGAAGGTCGCGATGATACGGTCAATCTCAAACGTTACTTCGATGTAGAGACCTATGAGACGCGAGGTTCTGCCATCAATGATCAGGATATAGAGCGGATTCAGCGTCTACACCAACGTCATGGAGTCATTGTCTTTACAGACCCAGATTTTAATGGGGAGCGGATTCGTCGCATGATTATGACGGCCATTCCAACAGTTCAGCATGCCTTTCTCAAACGAGATGAAGCTGTTCCTAAGTCCAAAACCAAGGGGCGTTCTTTGGGAATAGAACATGCCAGCTATGAAGACCTGAAAACGGCTCTAGCTCAGGTGACAGAACAATTTGAACATGAGAGTCAGTTTGACATCAGTCGTAGCGACTTGATTCGCCTAGGTTTCTTAGCGGGAGCAGACAGTCGTAGACGCAGAGAGTATCTGGGAGAGGCTCTCCGAATCGGTTATTCCAACGGCAAGCAACTCCTCAAACGCCTAGAGTTATTTGGGGTTACTTTGGCAGAAGTGGAAGAAGCTATGAAATCTTATGAGTAGGAAAGATGTAGCCGTTACAATTTTTTAAGTTTCACAGTATTTTTCGAAGCAGGTAGAAGAGGAGGTGTCTGATGTTAATTGGTCAAAAAATTAAAGAGATTCGGATAGAAAAAGGAATTAGTCGTCCAGATTTCTGTGGAGATGAGCAAGAACTGACAGTTCGTCAACTGTCGCGAATTGAAAGTGGAGCTTCGCAACCGAGTTTGCCCAAGTTAGACTATATTGCTCGCCGGCTAGGAGTTCCAGCTTATAGCCTTATGCCGGATTTTTCAGCTCTTCCTCCTGCTTATTTAGAATTGAAATACCAGATTTTACGTGAACCAATTTATGGTAAAGAAGAGGAGTATGATAAGAAAGAAGCGTGTTTGGAAGAGATTTATAAAACATACTTTGATAATCTTCCTAAAGAAGAACAATTAGCATGTGAAGTATTGCAGGCGTGTTTGGATACTTCTAGAACTAGAAGGCCTGAATATGCAGAGTTAATACTTGAGGAACATATTCCTCAGATTATAGAAAAAGAAGCTTATTCAATAAATGATATGTTGTTGGTTCGTTTGTTTTTTTATCAAATGCTCATTAGAAAAGATCTTGCCAAATTTATAAATCAAATCGAAAAGCTAATGTTCTTGCTTTTGGGACAGAAGAAGATAACTCAAATAGAGAATTACTTTATAATTAGAGATACTCTTATTTCAGGAATGTGTTGTCTTGAAAAGGTAGGGGTAACTGATTGTTTTAATGATTATCTATCGTGTTTACAAGAAATTATGGATAAAACTCAAGATTATCAAAAGAAACCTCTTGTATTTATGTTTTTGTGGAAGCAAGCATTAAGAGAAGAAAGAGATTTTAGTTTAGCTGAATCATTTTATCAGTCTTCTAAAACATTTGCGCAGCTAATTGGAGATGAATTTCTAGTAAAGAAATTGACAGAGGAATGGCAAGAGGATGTCAAAAAATATTTATAAACATAGTGAATCAGTGACAAAAATGTCCCTGTTCTCGCATCAAAATAGTTCTAAAGTTCGTCTTTAGAACTGTTTTTTTAGATATAAGCTAAAAATAATATGAAATAGTTAGATTTTAAGGACATTGGTGTCCTTGGAGTTTATTGATATAAGTTTTATAATAGATGACATAGAAATAAGGAGGTGTGATATGTTTGGTTTTATCATGTTTTTAACATATTTTAGTTTTGGAGATTGGTGGCACGGATAGAAAGGAGAATGTAATGAGGTGTTGCTTTGAAAAGGTCTATGATCCATGACTTAGTTTTACTTGAATAGAAAATAGACAATATATAATAAATATTTATGATATAATAAAAAATAGAGGAGTATCAATATGAAACAAACAGTTAAAAAATTAGCCCTTGTAGCGAGTCTTGTAGCAACATTAGGTGGAGGAGTAGCAGTAGTATCGGCCGCGGTTAAGTATCCAGGTGGTGGTGTCTGGACGTATGGTTCGGCTAACGGAGGTGCTTACTCAAACTACTATCACCCCTCAAAATACCATAGTTCAACAGTTTCTAGCAGATGGAATAGTTCATCTGATAAGGGATATGCTGATGCAGGAGGAACATCTCGAGCTTGGATTCGTACTGCGTGGGGCGAGCAAGTAAGCTTTTATTATGATTATTAAAAATTATACACGAGAAAGTAAAAACATTTCTGGGTGAGTTGATAACAATGCTTTGCTTGGTCATCTCTCTAGCAGGTGACCAAGTAACTTTTTGGAGGAAATGATGAAACGTTTATTTATTTTGATTTCAATGGTATTAGTATCGCTTTATATGGTGATAAATTCCGTTGATCATCGAGAAGAGATTTTATTTGGTAACTATCCCTCTGTTGATGTGATGGGTACTGGGCTAGACCAATCAGTAGCTGATCGAGAAAAACTGACAGAGGCTTTGAGTCACTTGGCGGTAGAGCACAATAGTCTCATCGCTCGTCGGATTGTTGAGCCAAATGAAGCTGGAGAAACACGCTTTACCTATGCCACTTATGGTCAGGGAGAGCTTCCAGAAGGTTTGACCATTTCCTCCAAGGAGAGTGCAGAAACGAGTGATTTATTAGGGTCTTACTTGATTGTATCAGGAAGTTTGGATGGAGTGAGCTTACAGACCGCCCTGCAAGAACTTGGTTATAATGGTGTTGTCTCGAATAGAACAGAGGCATTTTCGATGGTCGTCCTCTTGTCTGCTACCCCAATGGGGCTACTGAGTCTAGCTATTTTTCTGCTGACTTTTATGAGTCTGACCCTGATTTATCGGATCAAGTCTCTTCGTCAGGCAGGGATTCGCTTAATCGCTGGTGAGAGCTTGTTTGGGGTGGCTCTCAGACCAGTGTTAGAAGATGTGAGACAGCTTATCTGCTCAGTGCTGCTATCCAGTCTTTTGGGCTTGGGGATTCTCTGGTATCAAGGTGCCTTGTTTATGGCAACTGTGCAACTGGTCATCATTGCTCTTCTATTTTATGGATTGATCCTGGCCGGGATTTCTACCTTACTAAGTGTCGTGTATCTACTTGGTTTACAGGAAAATAGTCTGGTGGATTTATTGAAAGGGAAACTCCCTCTCAAACGTATGATGACATTGATGATGATGGGGCAACTCTTAGCTGTATTGGTTGTCGGATCGAGTGCGACTACTCTCCTACCCCATTACCGTGAAATGCAGGAGATGGAGAGAGCTAGCGATAAATGGAGCCAGTCCTCAGACCGTTACCGTCTATCCTTTGGTTGGTCTAGTGCATTTGCCGATGAAGAAGGAATGCGTAAGGATAATCGTGAGTGGCAGACATTTACTGAAGAACGGTTAGCCAATACAGACTCTTTTTATATCATGAGCAATGTTGACAATTTCTCAGATGGAGCAGAAGTGGACCTAGATGGCAATCGTCTCAGTGACTACACACCGTCAGGGAATGTTATCTATGTCTCACCGCGCTATCTGATAGAAGAAAAGATTACCGTTTCTTCAGAGTTTATGGACAAGATGCAAAACTTGTCTGAGGGAGAGTTTGGGCTGATCTTGCCTGAGAGCTTGCGAGAGCAGTCTGCCTACTATCAAGGATTATTTACAGATTACCTGCAAAGATTTTCATCTGAAAGTGTAGAAGTGACGAGTCAGAAACACTACCTCCCACAGCTAAGGCTAGATTTTACAGAAACAGGACAGGAACGCTTCCTCTATAACGATGGGTACAAGACGACACGTCAGTACCTAAAAGATCCGATTATTGTAGTTCTAACGCCGCAAGCGACTGGAACAAGACCTGTTGCAGGGATGTTGTGGGGAACTACGGCTAATAGTGCCTTGAAACTAGATCGATATGGAGACAGCATCACAGCTCTAAAAGAGCAAGGTCTGTATCACAAGGTCTCTTACTTGGTAAAAAGCCAGCTATTTTTTGCCAAGGTACTAAATGACAAACGGGTGGAGTTTTACTCTCTCCTTATTGGGACGATTTTGACCCTGTCTACGGCTATCTTGTTATTTGATTCCATGAATCTTCTCTATTTTGAGCAGTTCAGACGGGAGCTTATGATTAAACGTCTTTCTGGTATGACAATTTATGAACTTCATGGCAAGTACTTGCTGGCGCAAGGAGGAGTTCTCTTGCTTGGCCTGGTTCTATCTAGTATTTTGACAGGAGATGGTTTGATCAGCGCTCTAGTTGTAGCTTTGTTTACGCTTAACTCCCTCTTGATTTTAGTAAGGCAGGACAAAAAAGAAGAAGCTGGTAGCATGGCAGTATTGAAAGGAAAATAAGATGATTGATATTCAAGGATTGGAAAAGAAGTTTAATGACCGCGCGATTTTCTCTGGTTTAAATCTCAAGCTGGAGAAGGGCAAGGTCTATGCCTTAATCGGAAAGAGTGGAAGCGGAAAGACGACGCTGCTGAACATCTTAGGAAAGTTAGAAAAGATAGATGGTGGAAGGGTTCTCTATCAGGGGAAAGATTTAAAAACCATTCCCACTCGTGAGTATTTTCGAGACCAGATGGGCTATCTCTTTCAAAATTTTGGCCTCTTAGAAAACCAATCAATCAAAGAGAATTTGGATTTGGGCTTTGTCGGTCAGAAAATCTCAAAAGTAGAACGTTTGGAAAGGCAAGTGGAGGCTTTAGAAAAAGTTAATCTAGGATATTTGGATCTAGAACAAAAAATCTATACTTTATCTGGGGGAGAGGCTCAGCGAGTTGCCCTTGCGAAGACTATTTTGAAAAATCCACCCTTGATTTTGGCAGATGAACCAACAGCAGCTCTTGATCCTGAAAATTCAGAGGAGGTTATGAATCTCTTGGTGGGCTTGAAAGATGAAAATCGAATGATCATCATTGCGACCCATAATCCCCTAGTCTGGAATAAGGCCGATGAAATCATTGATATGAGGGAGCTTGCTCATGTGTGAAAAAATCCGTATTCGCAGGGTATCTGATTATCCGAGTGCCAGAGGTGGTTTAGAAGACATCCTCATCATGGAAAATATGACCAATCATCTCCTTTTAGTTCAAATCCGAGTGAATGGCTATTTGCTTGATTTTGCTAGCATTGAAGGGCAAAGGCAAAAGCATTATCGTTTGAAAAATTTACCTCAAACGGTTGAACTGACAGTGGACGACGTGGAGGAGGATGTAGATTTGACCCTACCTGAAAATCGAAGTTATCAAGAAGCTGATTTTTTTGAACGTATGTTTCGAGAGAACCGCTAAGTCCCCTTTTAAAGATTTTCAAGACTATCTTTCTTCACGAGGAAAGATAGTTTTTTGGTATGATTTTCACCCCCAAAATACAAGGGGAATGTGTTACAATAGTAGTAACAGATAATAGAAAAGAGAATAGATGAGAATTGCAGATTATAGCGTGACCAAGGCAGTGCTGGAGCGTCACGGTTTTACCTTTAAAAAGTCCTTTGGGCAAAATTTCCTGACGGATACCAATATCCTTCAAAAGATTGTGGATACGGCTGAGATTGATGACCAGGTCAATGTCATCGAAATCGGGCCAGGTATTGGTGCCTTGACGGAGTTTCTGGCTGAGCGTGCGGCTCAAGTTATGGCCTTTGAGATTGATCATCGTTTAGTGCCAATTTTGGCAGATACTCTGCGTGATTTTGATAATGTGACCGTGGTCAACGAGGACATTCTCAAGGTCGATTTGGCGAAATATATCCAGAATTTTAAAAATCCTGACTTGCCAATCAAGGTAGTGGCTAATTTGCCCTACTACATCACGACGCCTATTCTCATGCACTTGATTGAGAGTGGCATTCCTTTTAGTGAGTTTGTCGTCATGATGCAAAAAGAAGTGGCGGATCGCATCTCCGCTCAACCAAATACCAAGGCTTATGGTAGCTTGTCGATTGCGGTGCAGTATTACATGACAGCCAAGGTTGCCTTTATCGTGCCTCGTACGGTATTTGTGCCAGCGCCAAACGTGGACTCTGCTATTTTGAAAATGGTGCGCCGTCCAGAGCCAGCTGTAGAAGTAGAAGATGAGAACTTCTTCTTTAAGGTTTCCAAGGCTAGTTTCACCCATCGCCGCAAGACCTTATGGAATAACCTGACAGGTTACTTTGGCAAGACTGAGGAAGTCAAGGACAAGCTGACCAAGGCTTTGGATCAAGCAGGCTTGTCACCAAGTGTGCGTGGGGAAGCTCTCAGCTTGGAAGAGTTTGCCAGTCTAGCAGATGCACTTAAAGGGCAAGGGCTCTAAGATGCAGGGACAAATCATTAAAGCCTTGGCAGGTTTCTACTATGTGGAGAGTGATGGCCAGGTTTATCAAACACGCGCGCGTGGGAATTTCCGTAAAAAAGGCCATACCCCTTATGTTGGGGACTGGGTAGATTTCTCTGCCGAGGAAAATTCAGAAGGCTATATCCTCAAAATTCACGAACGGAAAAACAGTCTGGTTCGTCCGCCTATTGTCAATATCGATCAAGCTGTAGTAATCATGTCCGTCAAGGAACCTGATTTTAACAGCAATTTGCTGGATCGTTTCTTGGTTCTTTTGGAACACAAGGGCATCCATCCCATCGTCTATATTTCCAAAATGGATTTGTTGGAAGATGGGGGAGAACTGGATTTTTATAAACAGACTTATGGTGACATCGGCTATGACTTTGTGACCAGTAAAGAGGAACTCCTGCCTTTGTTAACAGATAAGATTACAGTCTTTATGGGGCAGACAGGTGTTGGTAAGTCAACCCTTCTCAATAAAATCGCACCAGACCTCAATCTTGAAACAGGAGAAATTTCAGACAGTCTGGGTCGCGGGCGCCACACTACTCGAGCAGTTAGTTTTTACAATCTTAATGGGGGTAAAATCGCAGATACACCAGGCTTTTCATCACTGGATTATGAAGTAACAAGGGCTGAAGACCTCAATCAGGCTTTCCCAGAGATTGCTACTGTTAGTCGAGACTGCAAATTCCGCACTTGTACCCATACCCATGAGCCGTCTTGTGCAGTGAAACCAGCAGTTGAAGAGGGTGTTATTGCAACCTTCCGTTTTGACAATTACCTGCAATTCCTTAGTGAAATTGAAAATCGTAGAGAAACCTATAAAAAAGTCAGCAAAAAAATTCCAAAATAAGGAGAAACCTATGTCTCAATACAAGATTGCTCCGTCAATTCTGGCAGCAGATTATGCCAACTTTGAACGTGAAATCAAGCGCCTAGAAGCAACTGGGGCAGAGTATGCCCATATCGATATCATGGATGGTCATTTTGTGCCACAAATCAGTTTTGGTGCAGGTGTGGTCGAGAGCCTTCGTCCTCATAGTAAGATGGTCTTTGACTGCCACTTGATGATAGCTAATCCTGAACATCATCTGGAAGACTTTGCGCGTGCAGGTGCGGATATCATCAGCATCCATGTGGAAGCAACGCCTCATATTCATGGGGCCCTCCAAAAAATTCGCTTACTAGGTGTCAAACCTTCGGTTGTCATTAATCCTGGTACGCCTGTCGAGGCCATTAAGCACGTCCTTCACCTAGTTGACCAAGTCTTAGTCATGACAGTTAACCCAGGCTTTGGTGGGCAAGCCTTTCTACCAGAGACCATGGATAAGGTCCGTGAGTTGGTTGCACTTCGTAAGGAAAAAGATTTGAACTTTGAAATCGAAGTGGATGGTGGGATTGATGATAAAACGATTGCTCAAGCCAAAGAAGCTGGTGCGACCGTTTTTGTAGCAGGTTCCTATGTCTTTAAGGGAGATGTCAATGAGCGAGTACAAACTCTCAGAAAACAACTGGACTAGGGTTGCCGTTTTTGCAGGCGGAGACCGTGGTCATTATCGGACGGACTTTGATGGTTTTGTTGGTGTGGATCGGGGCTCGCTCTGGGTCTTGGAAGAAAACCTTCCTCTTACTCTAGCAGTCGGAGATTTTGATTCTGTGACGGAAGAAGAGCGACAGGTGATTCAAAAACGTGCCCAGCATTTTGTCCAAGCCCGACCAGAAAAAGATGATACTGATTTGGAATTGGCTCTCTTGACTATCTTTGAGCAAAATCCTCAGGCTCAGGTCACTATTTTCGGTGCTTTGGGTGGTCGTATTGACCATATGCTGGCTAATGTCTTTCTGCCTAGTAATCCCAAGTTGGCGCCCTATATGCGCCAGATAGCGATTGAAGATGGACAAAACTTGATTTCCTATTGTCCAGAAGGAACCAGTCAGCTAGAACCTCGTTCAGACTATGACTACCTAGCCTTTATGCCAGTTCGGGATAGCCAGCTGACTATTATTGGTGCCAAGTATGAGTTGACAGAGGAAAATTTTTTCTTTAAAAAAGTGTACGCTTCTAACGAATATATAGATAGGGAAGTTTCGGTGACTTGCCCAGATGGCTATGTGGTCGTGCTGCATAGTAAGGACAGGAGGTAGGATGGAAAGTTTACTTGTTCTATTATTGATTGCCAACCTAGCTGGCCTCTTTCTGATTTGGCAAAGACAAGATAAGCAGGAAAAACATCTCAGCAAGAGCTTGGAGGATCAGGCAGATCACTTGTCAGACCAGTTGGATTACCGTTTTGAACAAGCCAGACAAGCCAGGCAGTTAGATCAAAAAGACTTGGAAGTAGCTGTCAGCGACCGTTTGCAAGAAGTGCGAATCGAATTGTACCAAGGTCTGACTCAGGTCCGTCAAGAAATGACAGATAATCTCCTCCAAACCAGAGACAAGACCGACCAACGTCTCCAAGCCTTGCAGGAATCAAATGAGCAACGTTTGGAACAAATGCGCCAGACAGTCGAGGAAAAGTTAGAAAAGACCTTGCAGACACGCTTACAGGCCTCCTTTGAGACAGTTTCCAAACAACTGGAGTCTGTCAATCGTGGCCTTGGAGCAATGCAGACAGTTGCCCGTGATGTCGGCGCCCTCAACAAGGTTCTCTCTGGAACCAAGACGAGAGGGATTCTGGGAGAATTGCAACTGGGGCAAATCATCGAAGACATCATGACCCCTGCCCAGTATGAACGAGAATATGCAACGGTTGAAAACTCCAGTGAACGAGTGGAGTATGCCATTAAGTTACCTGGACAGGGTGATCAGGAATATGTATACCTACCGATTGACTCCAAGTTTCCTTTGGCTGATTATTACCGCTTGGAAGAAGCCTATGAAGCAGGTGATAGGGACGAGATTGAACGCTGTCGTAAATCGCTTTTAGCAAGCGTCAAGCGCTTTGCCAAGGATATCAAGAGCAAGTACATAGCACCGCCTCGGACGACCAATTTTGGAGTCTTGTTTGTTCCGACAGAAGGTCTCTACTCAGAAATCGTCCGCAATCCTATCTTCTTTGATGATTTGAGACGGGAAGAACAGATTATTGTTGCAGGTCCAAGTACCCTATCAGCCCTTCTTAACTCCCTATCAGTTGGATTCAAAACTCTCAATATCCAAAAGAGTGCCGACCATATCAGTAAGACTCTTGCCAGCGTCAAGACCGAGTTTGGCAAGTTTGGTGGTATTCTGGTAAAGGCACAAAAACATCTCCAACATGCCTCTGGCAATATTGATGAATTATTAAACCGTCGTACCACAGCTATCGAGCGGACGCTCCGTCACATTGAGTTGTCAGAAGGTGAGCCTGCGCTTGATCTACTCCATTTCCAAGAAAATGAGGAAGAATATGAAGATTAGTCACATGAAAAAAGATGAGCTGTTTGAAGGTTTTTACTTAATCAAATCAGCTGACCTGAGGCAAACTCGAGCTGGGAAAAACTACCTAGCCTTTACCTTCCAAGATGATAGTGGCGAGATTGAGGGGAAGCTCTGGGATGCCCAACCTCATAACATTGAGGCCTTTACCGCAGGTAGGGTTGTCTACATGAAAGGGCGCCGAGAAGTTTATAACAACACTCCACAGGTCAATCAAATCACTCTCCGCCTGCCGCAAGCTGGTGAACCCAATGACCCAGCTGATTTCAAGGTCAAGCCACCGGTTGATATCAAGGAAATTCGTGACTACATGTCGCAAATGATTTTCAAAATTGAAAATCCTGTCTGGCAACGGATTGTCCGAAATCTCTACACCAAGTATGATAAGGAATTCTACTCCTATCCAGCAGCCAAGACCAACCACCATGCCTTTGAAACAGGCTTGGCCTATCATACGGCGACCATGGTGCGCTTGGCAGATGCCATTAGCAATATTTATCCTCGGCTCAATAAGAGCCTGCTCTATGCGGGAATTATGCTGCATGACTTGGCCAAAGTTATCGAGTTGACGGGACCAGAACAGACTGAGTATACAGTGCGAGGCAATCTTCTTGGACATATCGCTCTCATTGATAGCGAAATTACCAAGACGGTTATGGAGCTCGGCATCGATGATACCAAGGAAGAAGTCGTTTTGCTTCGTCACGTCATCCTCAGTCACCACGGCTTACTTGAGTATGGAAGCCCAGTCCGTCCACGCATTATGGAAGCAGAGATTATTCATATGATTGACAATCTGGATGCCAGCATGATGATGATGTCAACAGCTCTGGCTTTGGTGGATAAAGGAGAGATGACCAATAAAATCTTCGCTATGGACAATCGTTCCTTCTATAAACCAGGTTTAGATTTATAATTTAAGAAAAATGAACATTTTTTAGAATAAGAATGTTCGTTTTTTTCTGTGAATATGGTATAATAAGTAAAAGACAAAAATGAATACTCTTCGAAAATCTCTTCAAACTAGGGTAGTATCGCCTTGTCGTATGTATATATGCAGGTATATTACAGACTTTGTCAGTTCTATCGACAATCTCAAAACAGTGTTTTGAACCACCAGTGACCAGCTTTCTAGTTTGCTTTTTGATTTTTTGAATAAAAATGGAATAGGAAATAGAAATGAAATTAAGAAGAAGTGATCGGATGGTTGTCATTTCCAACTATTTGATTAATCATCCTTATAAACTAACTAGTCTCAATACTTTTGCTGAAAAGTATGAATCTGCTAAATCATCCATCTCAGAAGATATCGTCATTATCAAACGCGCCTTTGAGGAAATCGAAATCGGTCACCTCCAGACTGTGACTGGGGCTGGCGGAGGTGTTATCTTTACACCATCAATCTCAAACCATGATGCTAAGGAAATGGTTGAAGACTTGCGTGCCAAGTTGTCAGAAAGTGACCGTATCTTGCCAGGTGGCTACATCTACCTGTCTGATTTACTTAGCACACCAGCCATCTTGAAAAATATTGGTCGCATTATTGCCAAGAGCTTTATGGATCAAAAAATTGACGCGGTTATGACAGTAGCAACCAAGGGTGTGCCACTTGCAAATGCAGTTGCCAATGTCCTCAATGTCCCTTTTGTCATTGTGCGCCGTGACCTGAAAATTACCGAAGGTTCAACGGTTAGCGTCAACTATGTATCCGGTTCAAGTGGTGACCGTATCGAGAAAATGTTCCTTTCAAAACGGAGTCTCAAGGCAGGTAGCCGTGTCTTGATTGTGGATGATTTCTTGAAAGGCGGCGGAACTGTCAATGGGATGATTAGTCTCTTGCGCGAATTCGACTCAGAATTGGCAGGTGTAGCGGTCTTTGCGGACAATGCCCAAGAAGAACGTGAAAAGCAGTTTGACTACAAGTCACTCTTGAAGGTAACCAATATTGATGTCAAGAACCAAGCCATCGATGTTGAGATTGGTAATATTTTTGACACAGAAGAATAAAGGATAAAGGTTGGAACGGTTGTCCCAGCCTTTCTTTGCAAATAGAATAGAAGGAAACTTATGAAAACACCATTTATTAATAAAGAAGACTTAGAAGCGATTGTAGCCGAGTTCCCAACTCCCTTTCACTTATATGATGAGAAGGGAATTCGTGAGAAGGCAAGAGCCGTCAACCAAGCCTTTTCGTGGAACAAGGGCTTTAAGGAATATTTTGCAGTTAAGGCTACTCCAACCCCAGCTATTTTGAAAATTCTCCAAGAGGAAGGCTGTGGTGTGGACTGCTCTAGTTATGTAGAGCTTTTGATGAGCCATAAACTGGATTTCCCTGGTTCTGAGATTATGTTCTCTTCAAACAATACGCCAGATAAGGAATATGCCTATGCGCGTGAATTAGGTGCGATCATTAACTTGGATGCCTTTGAAGATATTGAACATTTGGAGCGAGCAGCAGGCATTCCAGAAATCATCTCATGTCGTTATAATCCTGGAGGCGTTTTTGAACTGGGGACAGACATTATGGATAATCCTGGGGAGGCTAAGTTTGGTATGACCAAGGATCAACTCTTTGAATCCTTTGCCATCTTGAAGGAAAAAGGAGCCAAGACTTTTGGGATTCACTCCTTTCTAGCATCCAATACTGTCACCCATCTCTATTATCCAGAGTTGGCGCGTCAGCTTTTTGAATTGGCTGTTGAAATCAAGGAAAAACTGGGTATTTCACTAGACTTTATCAATCTTTCCGGGGGTATTGGAGTCAACTATCGTCCTGAGCAGGAGCCAAATGATATCGCCTTGATTGGTGAGGGAGTTCGTAAGGTGTATGAAGAGGTTCTTACTCCAGCAGGTCTTGGTCAGGTCAAGATTTTCACCGAATTGGGTCGTTTTATGCTGGCACCTCACGGTGCTTTAGTCACAAGAGTCACTCATAAGAAGAAAACCTACCGTACCTATCTAGGTGTGGATGCATCAGCAGTCAACCTCATGCGTCCAGCTATGTACGGAGCCTATCACCATATTAGCAACATGACTCATCCAGATGGATCAGTTGAAGTGGTAGATGTGGTTGGTTCACTCTGTGAAAACAATGATAAATTTGCAGTCAATCGCGAACTGCCTTATACAGAAATCGGTGATTTGCTGGTCATTCATGATACAGGTGCCCACGGTTTTTCAATGGGCTACCAGTACAATGCCAAACTTCGTTCTGCGGAAATCCTTTATACTGAAGAAGGCAAAGCCCGTCAAATCCGCCGTGCAGAGCGCCCTGAAGACTATTTTGCAACCTTGTATGGTTTTGATTTTGAAGAATAATCTGAGAATAGATTGAAAATGAAATTGAAAAACAGATTGCTTTCTAAAAAATAGGTAAAAATCTTGTTTTTCCTTCAAGTCGTGATATAATAAAACTATAAAACGTTTTCAAGGAAGGTAACGATATGTCTGAAGAAACAATTGATTATGGACAAGTGACAGGAATGGTGCATTCGACAGAAAGTTTTGGGGCGGTAGATGGCCCTGGTATTCGCTTTATTGTCTTTTTACAGGGCTGTCACATGCGTTGCCAGTATTGCCATAACCCAGATACTTGGGCTATGGAGTCCAATAAATCACGTGAACGGACGGTAGATGATGTCTTGACAGAAGCCTTGCGCTACCGTGGTTTCTGGGGAAATAAGGGCGGGATTACAGTCAGCGGAGGAGAAGCACTCTTGCAGATTGATTTCCTGATTGCCCTTTTCACCAAGGCTAAGGAACAAGGAATCCACTGTACCTTGGACACCTGTGCCCTTCCTTTCCGTAATAAACCACGTTACCTTGAAAAGTTTGACAAACTCATGGCTGTCACTGACTTGGTTCTCTTAGATATCAAGGAAATCAACGAAGAACAGCACAAGATTGTTACTAGCCAAACCAATAAAAATATCTTGGCCTGTGCCCAGTATCTATCAGATATTGGAAAACCTGTCTGGATTCGCCACGTGCTAGTTCCAGGATTGACAGACAGAGACGATGACTTGATTGAACTTGGTAAGTTCGTCAAGACTCTTAAAAATGTGGATAAGTTTGAAATTCTGCCTTATCACACCATGGGTGAGTTTAAATGGCGTGAATTGGGAATTCCCTATTCCCTCGAAGGGGTTAAACCACCAACAGCAGACCGCGTTAAGAACGCTAAACAACTCATGGATACCGAAAGTTACCAAGACTATACGAAACGTGTACATGGATAGAAAAGAAGCCTGATGGAAACATCGGGCTTTTGACTTGCAAAAAGACTTAGCAAATCAGCTAAGCCTTTTTCTTCTTATCTCGAACGTTGTTTTCCAGCGTTGCGATTTTTGTGTTTTTTCTTGCTTGTGATAGCAGTTGGTTGTTCAGGGGTAACGTCTTTTCGTCCACTTGGTGTAGAGAAAGCACGTGCTTTTGGTGGATTCTTAGCTAGTTCTTCACGGACTTTTTTGCGAAGTTTTGGACGAACGATATAGTTGACGATAAACTGTTGGAGAATCATCATGAAACCACCGACAACCCAGTAAAGTGTGACACTAGCTGGTGAGAAGAGGGAGAAGACGACGATCATGAGTGGGCTCATGTAAATCATTTTCTTGATTTGTTCTCTTTGCATTTCATCTTCTACTCCGTGAAGTGAAAGGAGCGATTGAAGATAGTAAAGGACACCAGCGAAGGCAACCAAAATCATACTTGGAGAACCTAGAGGAATTCCTAGGTAGCTTGCTTGAGCAACACCTTCAGTATGTTGGGCAGCAAAGTAGATAGCTGAGAAGAAAGGCATTTGAAGGAGGAGAGGGAAACATCCTACACCACCAAACATGCTGATGCCGTGCTCTTTTTGAGCAGCAAAGAGAGCTTGTTGGGCTTCGAGTTTTTCTTCTTGAGTAGTCGCTTCCTTGAGACGAGTTTGATGTGGCTCAAGGACGTGCTTGAGGGCATTCATCTTTTCAGAGTGAAGCGTTGCCTTCCATGATTGGTAGATACCAAGTGGCAAGATAATCAAGCGCACGATAATGGTTACGATGATGATAGCGACACCAAAGCCTAGACCTTGATCAGTAGCGAAGTACTTGATAGCTTCAGCCATAGGCGCTCCGATCGTATTCCAAATAAATCCTGTCGGCTGACCTGTGGTTTTATCGACATTGACACAGCCAGTTAAGACAAGCAACATAGCCACTCCCATAGCCGAGAATGCAAAACGTTTAATAGATTTCACTGTTTTTATTCCTTCTTTAAAAATTATACCTTTCTATTCTACTGTTTTTTTACAAAATATACAATAGTTCTGGAGACCTAATTTGCGATTTTAAAGTCAGAGTAGGGAGGAAAGTTGCTTAGTTTGACATCTAAGTAGCTTACTTTTGAAAAAGGTGTCGGTCCTTTTCGGATTTCTTGGATAAATTTTGCCATGATAGCAGATGAGTCTGCTTGGGCTAAGATTTCCACTGTGCCATCGTCGTTATTCCATACCCGACCTGTGATGCCACCGATTTCAAGGGCCAGGCTATAAACACCCCAACGAAAGCCGACTCCCTGCACCCTACCTTGGGCAATCATTCTAACCTTTTGCATACCAAACCCCTTTGATTGTGTTATAATATTTCTATGACTATTATAACCTCAAAAGCCAATTCTGTGGTAAAAAATGCTAAGAAATTACACCAAAAAAAATACCGCAAGTCTGCCTATTTGATTGAAGGCTGGCACTTGTTTGAAGAAGCTGTCCAAGCTGGAGTGACGATTGAGAAAATCTTTGCCCTAGAAAGTTACCGAAATCAGTTAGCTGCTTTTCCGCAAACTATCTGGGTGTCAGAGGATATTTTACTAGATTTGGCGGATTCTCAGACTCCACAGGGAATCGTTGCGGTGGTTCAAAAAGAAGAAGTAGGACAAGCTGACTTTAGTCAGGGCAAGTTCTTGTTTTTGGAAGATGTGCAAGATCCTGGTAATGTAGGAACCATCATTCGAACTGCGGATGCAGCAGGCTTTACAGGAGTGATTGTTTCAGATAAATCGGCAGATATCTACAGTCTCAAGACCTTACGTTCCATGCAAGGCAGTCATTTTCATCTGCCTATTTACCGGATGACTAGCCAAGCGCTCCTTAAGGAAACCAAAGAGGCAGCTATCCCTGTGCTAGCTACAACCCTATCTAAAGATTCTGTTGATTACAGAGAACTGCCTCCTATAGAAAATTTTGTACTAGTCATGGGAAATGAGGGCCAAGGAATTAGTCCCCTTATGGCTGAAAGTGCAGACCAGTTGGTCCATATTAGCATGAAGGGGCAGGCGGAGAGTTTGAATGTTGCCATTGCAGCTGGTATTTTGATTTTCCATTTAAGCTAATTTTAACTTTTTTTGTTATAATCAAGGAAAGATGTTCATAGAAAAGGAGAAAAGATGAATCACACTATTATACATGACCGTGTAGGTCTCAATCAATTTTACGCTAAGGTATATGCCTTTGTTGGTCTGGGAATCGGACTATCTGCTTTGGTATCAGGCCTTATGTTGACGGTCTTTCAGTCTCAGTTGGTTTACTTTTTGATGCAGGGGCGTCTCTGGTTGACCATTGCAACCTTTGCAGAATTGGCCTTGGTTTTCGTTGCCAGTAGCATGGCTTCAAGAAATAGTCCAGCTGCTCTTCCAGTATTTTTGCTATACTCTGTTTTAAACGGTTTTACCCTTAGTTTTGTGGTAGCCTTCTATACTCCGGGTACAGTTTTATCTGCCTTTGTATCGAGCTCCCTTCTCTTCTTTGTCATGGCTGCAGTTGGTATCTTCACCAAGAAAGATTTGAGCGGTCTTGGTCGAGCTATGATGGCGGCTCTGATCGGTTTGATTATTGCTATGATAGTCAATATTTTCTTGTCTAGTGGTTTCTTTGATTATATGATTAGCGTAGCCATGGTTTTGGTTTTTTCAGGGTTGATTGCTTGGGATAACCAAAAGATTCGCCTCGCCTATGAACAATCACAAGGTCGTGTAGCGACAGGCTGGGTGGTGTCAATGGCTCTCAGCATCTATCTTGATTTTATCAATCTTTTCCTAAGTATTCTACGTATCTTTGGTCGCAATGACTAAAAGGTCTATGAAATCAGTGTTTTGAGTGACACTGATTTTTTTAAAATTTTCTCTTTTCTTTTCTTGGAAATAGGTGTATAATATGTTTATTAAATTTTTGAGGAGTTGTCTATGAAGAAAAGTTTTATCCATCAACAAGAAGAAATTTCCTTTGTCAAAAACACTTTTACCCAGTATTTGAAAGATAAGCTAGAAGTTGTCGAAGTTCAAGGTCCTATCTTGAGTAAGGTCGGTGACGGAATGCAGGACAACCTGTCTGGTGTGGAAAATCCAGTATCGGTCAAGGTTCTCCAAATCCCTGATGCTACTTATGAAGTGGTGCACTCACTTGCTAAATGGAAACGCCACACCTTGGCTCGTTTTGGCTTTGGTGAAGGAGAGGGTCTCTTTGTCCACATGAAAGCCCTTCGTCCAGATGAGGATTCCTTGGATGCAACCCACTCTGTTTATGTTGACCAGTGGGACTGGGAGAAGGTTATCCCAAATGGTAAGCGTAACATCGTTTATCTAAAAGAAACAGTTGAGAAGATTTATAAGGCTATTCGCCTGACTGAGCTAGCTGTTGAAGCTCGCTATGACATCGAGTCTATCTTGCCAAAACAAATCGCCTTTATCCATACAGAAGAATTGGTAGAACGCTACCCAGACTTGACACCTAAAGAACGTGAAAATGCGATTTGTAAAGAATTTGGAGCCGTCTTTTTGATTGGTATCGGTGGCGAGTTGCCAGATGGTAAACCGCACGATGGACGTGCACCAGACTATGATGACTGGACAAGCGAGTCTGAGAATGGCTACAAGGGTCTAAATGGTGATATTCTTGTCTGGAATGAGTCTTTAGGTGGAGCCTTTGAGTTGTCTTCTATGGGAATTCGTGTAGATGAAGAAACTCTTAGACGTCAGGTGGAAATTACAGGTGATGAAGACCGCTTGGAATTGGAATGGCACAAGTCTTTGTTGAATGGCCTATTCCCATTGACAATCGGTGGAGGAATTGGACAATCTCGTATGGCCATGTTCCTACTTCGCAAGAGACACATCGGAGAAGTGCAAACAAGTGTTTGGCCTCAAGAAGTCCGCGATACTTACGAAAATATTTTGTAGAGAATCGAACCGCAAGGTTCGGTTTTCTTTCTCTTTTTGTCTATAATTTGGTATAATAAACAGTATGAAAATCGTATCAGGAATCTATGGGGGACGTCCCCTCAAGACACTAGAAGGCAAGACAACAAGACCTACTTCGGATAAGGTTAGGGGAGCCATTTTTAACATGATTGGTCCCTACTTTGAAGGGGGACGAGTCTTGGACCTTTATGCAGGTAGTGGTGGTTTATCTATCGAAGCAGTATCGCGTGGCATGTCCAGTGCTGTTTTGGTGGAGCGAGACCGTAAGGCTCAGACCATCGTGGCTGAAAATATCCAGATGACCAAGGAAGTTGGAAAATTTCAACTCCTCAAGATGGATGCAGAGAGGGCATTGGAACAGGTATCTGGGGAATTTGACCTCGTTTTCTTAGACCCTCCCTATGCCAAGGAACAAATCGTAGCAGATATTGAAAAAATGGCTGAGAGAGAGCTTTTTTCTGAAGATGTTATGGTTGTGTGCGAGACGGATAAGGCCGTTGAACTTCCAGAAGAGATTGCCTGTCTGGGTATCTGGAAGGAAAAGATTTATGGAATTAGTAAGGTGACAGTCTATGTCAGATAAGATTGGCTTATTCACAGGCTCATTTGATCCGATGACAAATGGGCATCTGGATATGATTGAACGGGCGAGCAGACTCTTTGATAAGCTCTATGTCGGTATTTTTTTTAATCCCCACAAACAAGGATTTCTTCCTATCGAAAATCGTAAACGGGGGTTAGAAAAGGCTGTGAAACATTTGGGAAATGTTAAAGTCGTGTCTTCTCATGATGAATTGGTGGTCGATGTCGCAAAAAGACTGGGGGCTACTTGCCTAGTGCGAGGCTTGAGAAATGCGTCGGATTTGCAATACGAAGCCAGTTTTGATTACTACAACCATCAGCTGTCTCCTGATATAGAGACTATTTATTTACATAGTCGACCTGAACATCTCTATATCAGTTCATCAGGCGTTAGAGAGCTTTTGAAGTTTGGTCAGGATATTGCCTGCTATGTTCCCGAGAGTATTTTGGAGGAAATAAGAAATGAAAAAAAAGATTAGATGGCCCTTATACGTCATTGCGGCCTTGATTGTGACTTTCTTGGCATTTGTAGTGCCCTTGCCTTATTATATAGAGGTTCCAGGTGGTTCGGAAGATATTCGCCAAGTCCTTAAAGTAAATGACACAGAAGATAAGGAAGCTGGTGCCTATCAATTCGTTACGGTTGGTGTTCAACATGCCACTTTAGCTCATATGATTTATGCTTGGTTGACACCTTTTACAGATATTCGTAGTGCTCAGGAGACTACAGGTGGTTCTTCCGATGTTGAATTTATGCGAATCAATCAATTCTACATGCAAACATCGCAAAATATGGCCAAGTATCAAGGACTAAAAACAGCTGGTAAGGATATCGAACTCAAGTACTTTGGCGTTTATGTTTTGAATGTGACGGATAATTCAACCTTTAAAGGGATTCTCAATATCTCTGATACGGTCACAGCAGTCAATGATCAGACCTTTGATAGTTCCAAAGACTTGATTGATTACGTCAGTTCTCAAAAATTAGGGGACTCCGTCAAGGTCACCTATGAAGAGGATGGGCAAACCAAGTCTGCAGAAGGAAAGATTATCACCTTGGAAAATGGAAAAAATGGGATTGGAATCGGCTTGATTGATCGTACAGAGGTAATCAGCAATGTCCCAATTAGCTTTTCAACAGCTGGTATTGGCGGCCCAAGTGCTGGTCTCATGTTTAGTCTAGCTATCTATACTCAAATAGCTCACCCAGATCTTCGTAATGGTCGTATTGTTGCTGGTACAGGTACCATTGACCGCGATGGGAATGTGGGGGATATTGGAGGTATTGATAAAAAAGTTGTAGCTTCGGCTAGGGCAGGTGCCGCTATTTTCTTTGCCCCTGATAATCCTGTTAGCGAAGAAGAACAAAAAGCACACCCGGATGCAAAAAACAACTACCAAACAGCCCTAGAAGCATCCAAAACAATCAAGACAGATATGAAAATCGTGCCCGTTAAAACCCTACAAGATGCAATTGATTACTTGAAAAACAATCCCTAGTTTTTAAGTGAAGTTTCCAAACTAGCGCACAAACAGAGAAGATGGTATAATAGTCAAATGGTTCAATTATTATTCACTCTAAGCAGTCACATGCTCTTTATTTATGTGAGTTTTTACCTTTTAAAGGATCTTGTTAGATGGGAAAAGGTTTTAAAAGTGACAGCTGAGAATACAAGAAAAGTTCGTTTATTAGTAGGTTTTTTCAGCATTGTAATGGGCTATATCTTGAGTTCTTTCTTTATCAGCCTGTATCATTTGTGGCAAGAAGCGCTTAGAGGATTATTATAAAATCAAGAGTAAAGGAAACGAGTATGGACAAAATTGTTGTTCAAGGTGGCGATAATCGTCTGGTAGGAAGTGTAACCATCGAAGGAGCAAAGAATGCAGTCTTGCCCTTGTTGGCAGCGACTATTCTAGCAAGTGAAGGAAAGACAGTCTTACAGAATGTACCGATCTTGTCGGATGTCTTTATTATGAATCAGGTGGTTGGTGGTTTGAATGCCAAGGTTGACTTTGATGAGGAAGCCCATCTTGTTGAGGTGGATGCTACTGGCGACATCACTGAGGAAGCCCCTTACAAGTATGTCAGCAAGATGCGCGCCTCCATCGTTGTATTAGGGCCAATCCTTGCCCGTGTGGGTCATGCCAAGGTATCCATGCCAGGTGGTTGTACCATTGGTAGCCGTCCTATTGATCTTCATTTGAAAGGTCTGGAAGCTATGGGGGTTAAGATTAGTCAGACAGCTGGTTACATCGAAGCCAAGGCAGAACGCTTGCATGGCGCTCATATCTATATGGACTTTCCAAGTGTTGGTGCAACGCAGAACTTGATGATGGCAGCGACCCTAGCTGATGGGATGACAGTGATTGAAAATGCTGCGCGTGAGCCTGAGATTGTTGACCTAGCCATTCTCCTTAATGAAATGGGAGCTAAGGTTAAGGGTGCTGGTACAGAGACCATTACCATTACCGGTGTTGAGAAACTTCATGGTACGACTCACAATGTAGTCCAAGACCGTATCGAAGCAGGAACCTTTATGGTAGCTGCTGCCATGACTGGTGGTGATGTCTTGATTAAAGATGCTGTCTGGGAGCACAACCGTCCCTTGATTGCCAAATTGCTTGAAATGGGAGTGGAAGTGACGGAGGAGACGGAAGGAATTCGCGTTCGCTCTCAACTAGAAAATCTAAAAGCTGTTCATGTGAAAACCTTGCCCCACCCAGGATTTCCAACAGATATGCAGGCTCAATTTACAGCCTTGATGACAGTCGCAAAAGGGGAATCAACTATGGTGGAGACAGTTTTCGAAAATCGTTTCCAACATCTAGAAGAAATGCGTCGCATGGGCTTGCATTCTGAGATTATCCGTGATACAGCTCGTATTGTTGGTGGTCAACCTTTGCAGGGAGCGGAAGTTCTTTCTACTGACCTTCGTGCCAGTGCAGCCTTGATTTTGACAGGTTTGGTAGCACAGGGAGAAACTGTGGTCGGTAAATTGGTTCACTTGGATAGAGGTTACTACGGTTTCCATGAGAAGTTGGCGCAGCTAGGTGCTAAGATTCAGCGGATTGAGGCAAGTGATGAAGATGAATAAGAAATCAAGCTACGTAGTCAAGCGTTTACTTTTAGTCATCATAGTACTGATTTTAGGTGCTCTGGCTCTAGGAATCGGTTTAATGGTAGGTTATGGAATCTTGGGCAAGGGTCAAGATCCATGGGCTATCCTGTCTCCAGCAAAATGGCAGGAATTGATTCATAAATTTACAGGAAATTAGGCTGGAGAACCAGCCTTTTTCTAAAGATAAGGAGAAATATGAACAAAAAAACAAGACAGACACTAATCGGACTGCTAGTGTTATTGCTTTTGTCTACAGGGAGCTATTATATCAAGCAGATGCAGTCGGCACCTAATAGTCCTAAAACCAAGCTTAGTCAGAAAAAACAAGCGTCTGAAGCTCCTAGTCAAGCATTGGCAGAGAGTGTCTTAACAGACGCAGTCAAAAACCAAGTAAAAGGGAGTCTGGAGTGGAACGGATCAGGTGCTTTTATCGTCAATGGTAATAAAACAAACCTAAATGCCAAGGTTTCAAGTAAGCCCTACGCTGATAATAAAACAAAGACGGTGGGCAAGGAGACCGTACCAACCGTGGCTAATGCCCTCTTGTCTAAGGCTACTCGTCAGTACAAGAATCGTGAAGAAACTGGGAATGGTTCGACTTCATGGACTCCTCCAGGCTGGCATCAGGTCAAGAATCTAAAGGGCTCTTATACCCATGCAGTCGATAGAGGTCATCTGTTAGGCTATGCCTTAATCGGTGGTTTGGATGGTTTTGATGCCTCGACAAGCAATCCTAAAAACATTGCTGTTCAGACAGCCTGGGCAAATCAGGCGCAGGCCGAGGATTCGACTGGTCAAAACTACTATGAAAGTAAGGTGCGTAAAGCCTTGGACCAAAACAAGCGTGTCCGTTACCGTGTAACCCTTTACTACGCTTCAAACGAGGATTTAGTTCCTTCAGCTTCACAGATTGAAGCCAAGTCTTCAGATGGAGAATTGGAATTTAATGTTCTAGTTCCCAATGTTCAAAAGGGGCTTCAACTGGATTACCGAACTGGAGAAGTAACTGTAACTCATACTCAATGAAAATCAAAAAGCAAACTAGGAAGCTAGCCGCAGGTTGCTCAAAGCACAGCTTTGAGGTTGCAGATAAAGCTGACGTGGTTTGAAGAGATTTTCGAAGAGTATCAGTAAAAGATAAGATAAACTCCTATATCACTTATGGATGTAGGAGTTCTTTTTTCTAGTTTAAGTAGGGCTAGAGTAGGTACTAAGAAAAAATGGTAACTTCTAAAACTAACTTCCAGTTTTGGGAGAGAGATGGAAGTTACTTTGAGAAGTTACGCTAAGAAAAAAATAATATGTATTGGATTAAATTTTGTGATATAATAAAGGATAAGATACTATTTTAGGAGAAGAACTATGGAAGACCCAAGTAGTCAGAATTTGTTGCTACAATTTGTTTTATTGTTTATCTTGACGGTATTAAATGCCTTTTTCTCAGCCACAGAAATGGCCATGGTTTCTCTTAATCGTGCCCGAGTTGAACAAAAGGCGGAAGAAGGAGACAGACGCTACATCCGCCTGCTGAAGGTACTAGAAAATCCTAACCACTTTTTATCAACCATTCAGGTAGGAATCACCCTGATTACAATCTTATCAGGGGCGAGTTTAGCTGATACTCTAGGACGTGTGATTGCCTCTTGGCTTGGGAATAGCGAAACAGCACAAGCCGTGGCAACTTTTCTATCCTTGGCATTTTTGACCTATATTTCCATCGTTTTTGGGGAATTATATCCTAAGAGAATCGCTCTTAATCTAAAGGATGCCTTGGCCATTCGTACAGCGCCGGTTATCATTGGGATCGGAAAACTAGTCAGTCCTTTTGTTTGGCTTTTAGCTGCTTCGACCAATTTCTTGAGCCATTTGACTCCTATGTCATTCGATGATGCGGATGAAAAGATGACCCGTGATGAAATTGCCTATATGCTGACAAATAGTGAAGAAACATTGGATGCTGATGAGATTGAGATGCTACAAGGTGTCTTTTCGCTCGATGAACTGATGGCACGAGAGGTTATGGTTCCTCGGACGGATGCCTTTATGGTGGATATTCAGGATGATAGTCAAAGCATTATCCAAAGTATTTTAAAACAAAACTTTTCCCGTATACCAGTTTACGATGGGGATAAGGACAATGTGATTGGAATCATTCACACCAAGAGTCTCCTTAAGGCTGGTTTTGTGGACGGTTTTGATAATATTGTTTGGAAGAGAATTTTACAAGATCCACTTTTTGTACCTGAAACGATTTTTGTGGATGACTTGCTAAAAGAATTGCGAAATACCCAAAGACAAATGGCAATCTTGCTAGATGAATACGGTGGGATGGCTGGTTTGGTGACCTTGGAAGACCTTTTAGAGGAAATTGTTGGTGAAATTGATGATGAAACGGACAAAGCAGCAATAGATGTTCATCAGATTGGCGAGGATACTTACATTGTTCAAGGAACTATGACCCTCAATGATTTCAATAATTACTTTGATGTTGAACTGGAAAGTGATGACGTTGATACCATCGCTGGTTATTATTTGACAGGAGTTGGGACCATTCCAACGACTGAGAAACTCAGCTATGAATTAGTTAGTCAAAACAAACAGCTTATCTTAACCAATGATAAAGTGAAAAATGGACGTGTTACCAAGGTAAAAGTCCAAATTACCGAAGTTGAAATAGAAGAAGAAACAGAGTAAACTAGAGGCTTTTGTCACCAGGCGTGACGAAGCTTTTTTCAGTTGATTTCATGAGGGAATTATGTCATGGAAAGAACTTTGCCCCAAAAGTTTTTCAAAATTATCCGTATTTATCAGAAGAAAAAATAAAAAAGCCCTTCAAATTGGGCTTTCTGTTCATTTGAAACCTGATAAATCAAGTTATAGAAGGCGGTAGACGGATTTGAACCGACGATCAAGCTTTTGCAGAGCCGTGCCTTACCACTTGGCTATACCGCCTTAACGTTTCTTATTATACCTTGAAAATCATTCTCAGTCAATAGTTTTTTCAGTTTTTTGTACCATAGTGTGATTCGAATGTGATGCCAAGTTTTCTATGGGAAAAAGATTACCAAAAATCTACTGAATCCCCTTGAAAAATCTAGCTAATTAGGGTATAATATAAATAATCATTTGTCGTAGGTTTTGTCTGAAATATTGTCCAGACAAGGCTCACAGCAGTTAAATCTTCTGAAAAAGTCAGATTTAGCTGCTCTTTTTGTGCTTTTTTTCAGGATTTTGAGTGCTTGTAACAAAGACTTAAAGATTCTGAAAATTTATCAAAGGGACACGGTGATAGGGGTTTTACAACCATATGACGATTAGAAAGCCTGATTGACAAGGCTTGGAACTTATTTACAAAGGAGAATCATCTTGGCAGGACATGACGTTCAATACGGGAAACATCGTACCCGTCGTAGTTTTTCAAGAATCAAAGAAGTTCTTGACTTACCAAATTTGATTGAAATTCAAACTGACTCATTCAAAGATTTCCTAGACCACGGTCTTAAGGAAGTGTTTGAAGATGTATTGCCAATTTCAAACTTCACAGACACAATGGAGTTGGAATTTGTTGGATATGAAATCAAGGAACCCAAATATACGCTGGAAGAAGCTCGTATCCACGATGCTAGCTACTCAGCACCAATTTTTGTAACCTTCCGCTTGATCAATAAAGAAACAGGCGAAATCAAAACCCAAGAAGTTTTCTTTGGTGATTTCCCGATCATGACAGAAATGGGTACTTTCATCATCAATGGTGGTGAACGTATTATCGTTTCTCAGTTGGTCCGCTCACCAGGTGTTTACTTTAATGATAAAGTTGATAAAAATGGTAAAGTGGGCTACGGTTCAACGGTTATCCCTAACCGTGGAGCTTGGTTGGAACTTGAAAGCGATTCAAAAGACATCGCCTACACTCGTATCGACCGTACTCGTAAGATTCCATTTACAACCTTGGTTCGTGCGCTTGGTTTCTCAGGTGATGATGAAATCTTTGATATCTTTGGTGACAGCGAATTGGTTCGCAACACTGTTGAAAAAGATATCCACAAGAACCCAATGGACTCTCGTACCGACGAAGCCTTGAAAGAAATTTACGAACGCCTTCGTCCAGGTGAGCCTAAGACAGCTGAAAGCTCACGTAGCTTGCTTGTGGCTCGTTTCTTTGACCCACGTCGCTATGACTTAGCAGCTGTCGGTCGTTACAAGATCAATAAAAAACTCAATGTTAAAACACGCTTGCTCAACCAAACCATTGCAGAGCCATTGGTAGATCCTGAAACAGGAGAAATCTTGGTAGAAGCTGGAACTGTTATGACTCGTAGTGTGATTGAAAGCATTGAAAGCCATTTGGATGGCGACCTGAACAAGATTGTTTACATTCCAAATGATGCAGCCGTTGTGACTGAGCCAGTTGTTCTTCAAAAATTCAAGGTTGTTGCACCAACTGACCCAGACCGTGTCGTAACAATTATTGGTAATGCTAATCCAGATGACAAGGTTCGTATCGTCACTCCTGCTGATATCCTTGCTGAGATGAGCTACTTCCTCAACTTGGCTGAAGGCCTTGGCCGTGTAGATGACATCGACCACCTTGGAAACCGTCGTATTCGTGCGGTTGGTGAATTGCTTGCCAACCAAGTACGTCTTGGACTTTCTCGTATGGAACGTAATGTCCGTGAACGTATGTCTGTTCAAGACAACGAAGTCTTGACACCACAACAAATCATCAACATCCGTCCTGTAACAGCTGCGGTGAAAGAATTCTTTGGTTCATCACAGTTGTCACAGTTCATGGACCAACACAACCCACTTTCTGAGTTGTCTCACAAACGCCGTTTGTCAGCCTTAGGACCTGGTGGTTTGACACGTGACCGCGCTGGATATGAAGTACGTGACGTGCACTACACTCACTATGGTCGTATGTGTCCCATCGAGACACCTGAAGGACCTAACATCGGTTTGATCAATAACTTGTCATCTTACGGACATTTGAACAAATATGGTTTTGTTCAAACACCATACCGTAAGGTTGACCGTGAAACAGGTGTTGTTACCAACGAAATCGTTTGGTTGACAGCCGATGAAGAAGATGAATTTACTGTAGCACAGGCTAACTCTCGTCTGAATGAAGATGGAACATTTGCTGAAAAAGTTGTCATGGGACGTCACCAAGGGGTCAACCAAGAGTATCCAGCTAATGTTGTTGACTATATGGACGTATCACCAAAACAGGTAGTTGCCGTTGCGACAGCATGTATTCCTTTCTTGGAAAACGATGACTCCAACCGTGCCCTCATGGGAGCCAACATGCAACGTCAGGCTGTGCCATTGATCAATCCTCAAGCACCTTACGTTGGTACTGGTATGGAATACCAAGCAGCCCACGATTCAGGAGCTGCTGTGATTGCTCAGTACGATGGTAAAGTTACTTACGCAGATGCTGACAAGGTAGAAGTTCGTCGTGAAGATGGTTCATTGGATGTTTACCACATCCAAAAATTCCGTCGTTCAAACTCAGGTACTGCCTACAACCAACGTACGCTTGTTAAAGTTGGCGATGTCGTTGAAAAAGGTGATTTCATCGCTGACGGACCTTCTATGGAAAATGGAGAAATGGCGCTTGGACAAAACCCAATCGTTGCCTACATGACTTGGGAAGGTTACAACTTCGAGGATGCTGTTATCATGAGCGAACGCTTGGTTAAAGACGATGTCTACACATCTGTTCACCTTGAAGAATACGAATCAGAAACACGCGATACAAAGCTTGGGCCTGAAGAAATTACTCGTGAAATTCCAAATGTTGGGGAAGACGCTCTTAAAGACCTTGACGAAATGGGTATTATCCGTATCGGTGCTGAGGTTAAAGAAGGTGATATCCTTGTAGGTAAAGTAACACCTAAGGGTGAGAAAGACCTTTCAGCTGAAGAACGTCTCTTGCACGCTATCTTCGGAGATAAATCTCGTGAAGTTCGTGATACTTCTCTTCGTGTACCACACGGTGCCGATGGTGTCGTTCGTGATGTTAAGATCTTTACACGTGCAAATGGAGATGAGCTGCAATCAGGTGTTAACATGCTGGTTCGCGTCTACATTGCTCAAAAACGTAAGATCAAGGTCGGAGATAAGATGGCCGGACGTCACGGAAACAAAGGTGTTGTTTCTCGTATCGTTCCTGTAGAAGACATGCCTTACCTTCCAGACGGAACTCCAGTCGATATCATGTTGAACCCACTTGGGGTGCCATCACGTATGAATATCGGTCAGGTTATGGAGCTTCACCTTGGTATGGCAGCTCGTACTCTTGGTATCCACATCGCAACACCAGTCTTTGACGGAGCAAGTTCTGAAGACCTTTGGTCAACTGTTAAAGAAGCTGGTATGGATAGCGATGCCAAAACAATCCTTTACGATGGACGTACTGGAGAACCGTTTGATAACCGTGTTTCTGTCGGAGTCATGTACATGATCAAACTCCACCACATGGTTGATGATAAATTGCACGCGCGTTCAGTCGGACCTTACTCAACTGTTACCCAACAACCACTCGGAGGTAAAGCTCAGTTTGGTGGACAACGTTTCGGTGAGATGGAGGTTTGGGCTCTTGAAGCCTACGGTGCATCAAATGTCCTACAAGAAATCTTGACTTACAAGTCTGACGATATCAACGGACGTTTGAAAGCTTATGAAGCTATTACAAAAGGAAAACCAATTCCAAAACCAGGTGTTCCAGAATCCTTCCGAGTTCTTGTCAAAGAATTGCAATCTCTCGGTCTTGACATGCGTGTCCTAGACGAAGATGACCAAGAAGTGGAACTTCGCGACTTGGATGAAGGAATGGACGAAGATGTCATCCACGTAGATGACCTTGAAAAAGCCCGCGAAAAAGCAGCCCAAGAGGCTAAAGCAGCCTTTGAAGCCGAAGAAGCTGAGAAAGCAACAAAAGCGGAAGCAACAGAAGAAGCTGCTGAACAAGAATAAGTAGCTCACTTAGAATAGAAAGGGAAGAAATAGTGGTTGATGTAAATCGTTTTAAAAGTATGCAAATCACCCTAGCTTCTCCAAGCAAAGTCCGTTCATGGTCTTATGGAGAAGTCAAAAAACCTGAAACAATCAATTACCGGACCTTGAAACCAGAACGTGAAGGACTCTTTGATGAAGTGATCTTTGGTCCTACAAAAGACTGGGAATGTGCTTGTGGTAAGTACAAACGCATTCGTTACAGAGGGATTGTTTGTGACCGTTGTGGGGTTGAAGTAACGCGTACAAAAGTTCGTCGTGAGCGTATGGGGCACATCGAATTGAAAGCTCCTGTATCTCACATCTGGTACTTCAAGGGGATTCCAAGCCGTATGGGCTTGACCCTTGATATGAGCCCTCGTGCCCTCGAGGAAGTTATCTACTTTGCAGCTTATGTGGTGATTGATCCTAAGGATACACCACTTGAGCACAAGTCTATCATGACAGAGCGCGAATACCGTGAGCGCTTGCGTGAGTATGGTTATGGATCATTCGTTGCCAAGATGGGGGCCGAAGCCATCCAAGACCTTTTAAAACAAGTAGATCTTGAAAAAGAAATTGCTGAACTCAAAGAAGAATTGAAAACAGCTACTGGACAAAAACGTGTCAAAGCCATCCGTCGTTTGGATGTTTTGGATGCCTTTTACAAGTCTGGAAACAAACCTGAATGGATGATTCTCAACATCCTTCCGGTTATTCCACCAGATCTTCGTCCAATGTTGCAGTTGGATGGTGGCCGTTTTGCCTCATCTGACTTGAACGACCTGTACCGCCGTGTTATCAACCGTAACAACCGTTTGGCTCGTTTGCTTGAGTTGAATGCACCTGGTATCATCGTTCAAAATGAGAAACGTATGCTTCAAGAAGCGGTTGACGCTTTGATTGACAATGGTCGTCGTGGTCGTCCAATCACAGGACCAGGTAGCCGTCCACTGAAATCATTGAGCCACATGCTTAAAGGTAAACAAGGACGCTTCCGTCAAAACTTGCTCGGTAAACGTGTTGACTTCTCAGGACGTTCCGTTATCGCCGTTGGTCCAACGCTTAAGATGTACCAATGTGGTGTGCCACGTGAAATGGCGATCGAGCTCTTTAAACCATTCGTCATGCGTGAAATCGTTGCCCGTGATATCGTGCAAAACGTCAAAGCGGCTAAACGCTTGGTCGAACGCGGAGATGAGCGTATCTGGGATATTCTTGAAGAAGTGATCAAAGAACACCCAGTGCTTTTGAACCGCGCACCTACCCTTCACCGTTTGGGTATCCAAGCCTTCGAGCCAGTCTTGATTGATGGTAAGGCCCTTCGCTTGCACCCGCTTGTCTGTGAAGCCTATAATGCTGACTTTGACGGGGACCAAATGGCCATCCACGTACCGCTTTCAGAAGAAGCCCAAGCAGAAGCTCGTATCTTGATGCTCGCTGCTGAGCACATCTTGAACCCGAAAGATGGTAAACCAGTTGTTACTCCATCTCAGGACATGGTTTTGGGTAACTACTACTTGACTATGGAAGAAGCTGGTCGTGAAGGTGAAGGAATGGTCTTCAAAGACCGTGACGAAGCGGTTATGGCTTACCGTAATGGTTATGTTCACCTTCACTCACGTGTTGGTATCGCAACAGACAGCCTCAACAAGCCTTGGACAGAAGAGCAAAAACACAAGGTCTTGCTTACAACAGTTGGTAAAATCCTCTTCAACGACATCATGCCAGAGGGTCTACCATACTTGCAAGAACCAAACAATGCCAACTTAACAGAAGGCGTCCCAGCTAAATACTTCTTGCCACTTGGTGGAGATATCAAGGAAGCTATCAGCAAACTTGAACTCAACCCTCCATTCAAGAAGAAAAACCTTGGAAATATCATCGCTGAAATCTTCAAACGTTTCCGTACGACAGAAACTTCTGCCCTACTTGACCGTATGAAGAACCTCGGTTACCACCACTCAACTCTTGCAGGATTGACAGTGGGTATCGCCGATATCCCAGTCGTTGATGACAAGGCTGAAATCATTGAAGAATCACACAAACGTGTAGAACAAATCACAAAACAATTCCGTCGTGGTATGATCACAGACGACGAGCGTTACAATGCCGTTACAGCTGAATGGCGTGCTGCCCGTGAAAAACTTGAGAAACGCTTGATTGCCAACCAAGATCCTAAGAACCCAATCGTTATGATGATGGACTCTGGAGCCCGTGGTAACATCTCAAACTTCTCACAGCTTGCCGGTATGCGTGGTCTGATGGCTGCTCCGAACGGACGTATCATGGAATTGCCAATCCTTTCAAACTTCCGCGAAGGTTTGTCAGTACTCGAAATGTTCTTCTCAACTCACGGTGCCCGTAAAGGTATGACCGATACGGCCCTTAAGACAGCCGACTCAGGTTACTTGACTCGTCGTTTGGTTGACGTTGCCCAAGACGTTATCATCCGTGAGGACGACTGTGGAACTGACCGTGGTCTCTTGATCCGCTCTATCGCAGAAGGAAAAGAGATGATCGAGTCTCTCGAAGAACGTCTCAATGGTCGTTACACTAAGAAAACTGTTAAACATCCAGAAACTGGTGCAGTAATCATTGGTCCAAATGAGTTGATTACAGAAGACAAGGCGCGTGAAATTGTCAATTCTGGTGTGGAAGAAGTCACTATCCGCTCCGTATTTACATGTAATACTCGTCACGGTGTCTGCCGTCACTGTTACGGTATCAACTTGGCGACTGGTGATGCGGTTGAAGTTGGTGAAGCAGTTGGTACAATCGCTGCCCAATCTATCGGAGAACCTGGTACACAGCTTACAATGCGTACCTTCCACACGGGTGGGGTTGCCTCAAATACTGATATCACTCAGGGTCTTCCTCGTGTCCAAGAAATCTTTGAAGCCCGCAATCCTAAAGGGGAAGCGGTTATCACAGAGGTTAAGGGACAAGTTACTGCTATCGAAGAAGATGCCTCAACTCGTACCAAGAAAGTCTTTGTTAAGGGCGAAACTGGTGAAGGTGAATATGTCGTTCCATTTACCGCTCGTATGCGTGTTGAAGTTGGGGACCAAGTAGCGCGTGGTGCTGCTCTTACAGAAGGTTCTATCCAACCAAAACGTCTCCTTGCAGTTCGTGATGTCTTGTCAGTTGAAACTTACCTTCTTGGTGAAGTACAAAAAGTTTACCGTAGCCAAGGGGTAGAAATCGGTGACAAACACATCGAGGTAATGGTTCGTCAAATGATTCGTAAAGTACGTGTCATGGATCCAGGTGACACAGACCTTCTCATGGGTACCCTCATGGATATCAATGACTTTACAGATGCTAACAAAGAAGTCCTTATCGCAGGTGGAGTTCCAGCGACAGGTCGCCCAGTCCTTATGGGAATTACCAAAGCCTCACTTGAAACAAACAGTTTCTTGTCAGCGGCTTCCTTCCAGGAAACAACTCGTGTCCTTACTGACGCAGCTATCCGTGGTAAGAAAGACCATCTCCTTGGACTTAAAGAAAATGTTATCATCGGTAAGATCATCCCAGCAGGTACTGGTATGGCCCGCTACCGTAACCTTGAACCACATGCTATCAACGAAGAAGAATACCTTAACCCTCCAGTAGAGGAAGAAGGAAACGAAGAAACAACAGAAGTAGTTGTGGATACTGCCGTTGAAACTGTGGAAGAAACAGTAGAATAAGAGAGAATGAGAGAGCCTTCGGGTTCTCTTTCTCTTTTCTGAAAACTTTCTCTATTTTTCCATGAAATATGGTAAAATAGTACTCAATGAAAATCAAAGAGCAAACTAGGAAACTAGCCGCAGGTTGNNTAAGACTGACGAAGTCAGTAACATATACCTACGGCAAGGCGACGTTGACGTGGTTTGAAGAGATTTTCGAAGAGTATAAAAGAAAGAAGCTGACAAAGGAGACAGGTATGGAACAAACATTCTTTATTATTAAACCAGATGGTGTAAAAAGAGGATTAGTGGGTGAAGTGTTGAAACGTATCGAACAACGTGGATTTACAATTGAAAAATTGGAGTTGCGTTCACAGCTTTCAGAAGAGCTGATTGACCAGCACTATCAGGACTTGGTTGGTCAGAGTTTTTACCCACCGATTCGTGAATTTATGACTTCAGGCCCAGTTTTTGTAGGTATCATTTCTGGTCCCAAAGTAATCGAAACTTGGCGGATCATGATGGGTGCAACTCGTCCAGAAGAAGCTTTACCAGGAACTATTCGAGGTGATTTTGCAAAAGCTGCTGGAGAAAATGAGGTTATCCAAAATGTTGTACATGGTTCAGATTCAGAAGAGTCAGCTAAGCGAGAAATTGCTCTTTGGTTTTAAGAGTGGATTGGCTCAATCAATTGGTTAAAAGCTCATTTGAATAGAAAGTATAGTCACATAAAAAAGAAAGGACTAACTTCGTCCTTTCTCATTCTTAGTTTTTCTTCAACCTACTACAGTAGATAAACATACTGAATAGCTACTGTCTTCACTCATTTAATTCTTAAAAATTGATAGAGTTGACAAATGGTAGAAAAAAGCTCTTTTTAATAAGTTAAGTATCAACTACAGTTACGATTAGCATTCGTTACTTAACCCACTCACCATTATAGTTTACGTAGTAACCATCTACTGTGGTATTAACAGCTAGAGCACCTGAACCATAGGCATAATACCATTTACCATTGATTTGGAACCAGCCTGTTTTCATATCTCCATTACTTGCATTTAGATAGTACCATATTGAACCATCTTTCACCCAACCTGTGGACATTGCACCTGATGAACGAAGATAGTACCAGTTATTACCAACATAAGCCCAACCTGTTGCCATTGCACCTGATGAACGGAGGTAGTACCACTTATTGCCAATTTGCTTCCAACCAGTTTGCATGATACCAGTTTCTGAATCTAGATAGTACCAAGCTGAACCATCATTTATCCAACCTACACGTCTTTCACCACCAAGATTCTTATTCCCAGAATTTCCTGTTTTTGCTAGGTAATACCAGTTAGATTGATCATAAAGCCAACCTGTCTTTAAATAATGATCTTGATCAAAGTAGTAGTATGCTAATTTAAGAACTTCGGGACCTTCCCAGCCTTCACCATGTTTTTTCCCAACGGTTAAGGAATATTTTAGCTCTAATTCTTGCCAACCAACAAACTCTTGTAGCACTCCATTTTCGTCAAAGTAGTACCATTCTGGCATTGGGGAACCTTCTAATCTGATACCATTAGGGTAAGGACCAATTGTATATCCTTTAACTGGCATTGGAATGTACTGCCAACCAACAACCATTTCGCCATTATAATCAAAATAATAGGTCTTCCCATCAATCACTCGCCAGTCCGTTTCTTTGAGGTTCCCCTTTTTGTAATAGGTTCTACCGTTTTCTTGGACAAACTGCCATCCTTCAGAGTTATCTGCAAATACTGTATTCGTAGCTAGCAAACCAAAGAAAATTACTGTTAGTCCAGCTTGCATAGTTTTTTTCAAAAGTTTCATTTATATATACCTCCAATATTAAATCCATTCACCAGATGAAGCGAAATTATAAACTTTACCATCAATAGTTTGGCTACCTGTAACCATTGCTCCACTTGAATTGAGATAATACCAATTTCCTCCCACTTTTATCCAACCGGTTTTCATGTCTCCATTTTTATTATCTAAGTAATACCATCTGCCTCGTATATATTTCCAACCTGTTGCCATTGAACCAGAGGTTTCCAGATAATACCATTTCCCATTTACTTTTTGCCAATCTGTGAGCATCTTACCGGAGGCGTCTAGATAGTACCAAGTGTCATTTATCTTTTGCCAACCTGTTTGTTTCGTACTGTTCTTATAATAGTACCAAGTACCACCAATCAATTTCCAACCATCAATAGAATGCCCTCGAATAACAGAGTAGATGAAAGATAGAGCCTTCTCATTTAACTTGACAGCATAATTCATTTGTTCTGCCTCACTCCCATTGGTATGAACTCCGACAACCCTATTGGTAGAATCATATACTGCTGAACCGCTTGCACCACGAAAAGTATCTACTTGATAGA
>NZ_VMLM01000060.1:0-10794 GCF_013276695.1 Streptococcus sp. 4155 | reverse complement strand
TTTTCATTGAGTATAAGTTTAGCAGGAAAATAGACACAAAAGAAAAGTTTTTGGTATAATAAGAGTATGTACACAAAAAATGAAGAAGAGCTACAATCCTTAGGGGAGCGTTTGGGTCATCTATTAGCAAAGAATGATGTTTTAATCTTAACTGGAGAACTGGGTGCAGGTAAAACGACCTTTACTAAAGGACTTGCTAAAGGTTTACAGATTTCTCAAATGATTAAAAGTCCAACCTATACTATCGTAAGAGAGTATGAGGGGCGTCTTCCGCTTTTCCATTTAGATGTTTATCGTATTGAAGGAGATGCGGATTCTATCGACTTGGATGAGTTTCTCTTTGGTGGCGGAGTGACTGTCATCGAGTGGGGAAATCTCTTAGGAGATGCCTTGCCAGATACTTATTTAGAATTGGAAATTCTAAAAGAAGCAGATGGACGTCGTTTAAATTTTCAGGCAAAGGGTTTGCGTGCAGAAAAACTCTTAGAGGAGCTTCAACATGGAGTATGAATTGCTCATTAGGGAAGCAGAGCCTAAAGATGCAGCTGAATTAGTGGCCTTTTTAAATCGTGTAAGTTTGGAGACAGATTTTACCAGCTTAGACGGAGATGGTATTCTCTTGACCAGTGAGGAGATTGAAGTATTCCTCAACAAGCAAGCTAGTTCGGACAATCAGATAACCTTACTTGCATTCTTAAATGATAAAATTGCTGGTATTGTAAATATTACAGCTGACCAGCGCAAGAGAGTCCATCATATTGGAGATCTCTTCATTGTGATTGGAAAAAGATATTGGAATAATGGATTGGGAAGTTTGTTGCTAGAAGAAGCGATAGAGTGGGCACAAGCAAGTGGCATTCTGCGTCGTCTCCAGCTGACTGTCCAAACTCGTAATCAAGCAGCAGTTCATCTGTATCAAAAGCATGGCTTTGTAATTGAAGGTCGCCAAGAGCGTGGAGCATATATAGAAGAAGGGAAATTTATCGATGTTTACTTGATGGGTAAACTGATAGATTAGTAGAAATATGGTTAAAAAAATTATTGGAATGGTGCTAGCTTTACTTTCTGTAACTGTAGTAGGAGCAGGTATTTTTGCTTATACTATTTATCAACAAGGGACAGAAACCTTAGCTAAAACCTATAAAAAAATCGGCGAAGAAACCAAGGTTATTGAAGCGACTGAACCTCTAACCATTCTGTTAATGGGAGTGGACACCGGAAATGCTGAACGAACTGAAACTTGGGTCGGTAGAAGTGATAGCATGATCTTGATGACAGTGAATCCTAAAACGAAAAAAACAACAATGATGAGTTTAGAGCGGGATATTCTGACCCGCATTGAATCAGGGAATGGTCAGGCTCATGAAGCGAAACTGAATTCAGCATATGCAGATGGTGGAGCAGAGCTTGCTATAGAAACCATTCAAAAAATGATGAATATCCATATTGATCGCTATGTGATGGTCAATATGAAAGGGTTACAAAAACTAGTGGATGCAGTAGGTGGTATTACAGTCAATAATACCCTAGGTTTCCCAATTTCTATCAGTGACCAAGAAGAATTTAATACCATTTCTATCGGTGTTGGGGAGCAACATATTGGGGGAGAAGAAGCCCTAGTCTATGCACGAATGCGTTACCAAGATCCTGAGGGGGATTATGGTCGTCAAAAACGTCAACGTGAAGTTATTCAAAAAGTCATGGAAAAAGCTCTCAGTTTAAATAGTGTTGGTCATTATCAAGAGATTCTAAAAGCTTTGAGTGACAATATGCAGACCAATATTGATTTGTCTGCAAAAAGTATCCCTAACTTGCTAGGCTATAAAGATTCATTTAAAACCATTGAAACTCAGCAGTTGCAGGGTGAAGGAGAGATGCTTCAAGGTGTTTCTTACCAGATTGTTTCGAGAGCCCATATGTTGGAAATGCAAAATCTACTCCGACGTTCTTTGGGACAAGAAGAAGTCACTCAGCTTGAAACCAATGCGGTCTTATTTGAAGATTTATTTGGCAGAGCACCTGTTGGTGATGAAGATAATTAACTTTTGATACAAATAAAAAATCAATCGTGGGAAATTTCCTGCGATTTTTTCAAAAAAATACGAATAGATAGGTAGGAGGAAACATGAAAGCAGAAATCATTGCTGTTGGAACAGAGATTTTGACAGGACAGATTGTCAACACTAATGCTCAGTTTTTATCAGAAAAACTAGCAGAGATTGGGGTAGATGTATATTTTCAGACGGCTGTAGGAGACAACGAAGCCCGTCTCTTGTCTTTGCTTGAGATTGCCAGTCAACGTAGCAGTCTGGTGATTTTGACAGGTGGTTTAGGGCCGACTGAGGACGATTTGACCAAACAAACTCTGGCTAAATTTTTAGGGAAAGAATTAGTCTTCGATCCTCAGGCTCAGGAGAAGTTAGATGTCTTTTTCGCCCAGCGACCAGATTATGCCCGAACACCGAATAACGAAAGACAAGCCCAAATTGTAGAAGGAGCGACTCCACTGCCAAACGAAACGGGGCTGGCTGTGGGAGGAATACTAGAAGTAGATGGAGTGACCTACGTTGTCCTTCCTGGTCCGCCAAGTGAATTGAAGCCTATGGTCTTAAACCAACTTCTACCCAAGTTGATGACGGGGAGTAAGCTGTATTCCCGGGTTCTTCGTTTCTTTGGGATTGGCGAGAGCCAGTTGGTGACGATTTTGGCTGATTTAATTGATAATCAGACCGATCCGACCTTGGCACCTTATGCCAAGACAGGAGAGGTAACCTTGCGTCTGTCAACAAAGGCTAGCAGTCAAGAAGAGGCGAATCAAGTGCTGGATATTTTGGAACATCAAATCTTGGATCGCCAGACCTTTGAAGGACTTTCTTTACGAGACCTTTGTTATGGTTATGGGGAAGAGTCCAGTTTAGCCAGCATTGTGGTAGAAGAACTGAAAAAACAAGGGAAAACCATCACGGCTGCAGAGAGTTTGACGGCAGGTCTTTTCCAAGCTAGGGTAGCGGATTTTTCAGGAGCTTCAAGTATATTTAAGGGTGGTTTTGTGACCTATAGCTTGGAGGAAAAATCAAAAATGTTGGATATTCCTGTCAAGGATTTGGAAGAACAGAGTGTGGTATCTGAATTTACAGCACAGAAGATGGCTGAGCAGGCACGAAACAAGACTCAATCTGATTTTGGAATTAGTTTGACTGGAGTGGCAGGGCCAGATAGCCTAGAAGGGCATCCAGCTGGGACAGTCTTCATAGGCTTGGCTCGAGAGCAAGGAACTGAGGTTATCAAGGTCAATATTGGAGGCAGAAGTCGAGCAGATGTACGTCACATTGCTGTTATGCATGCCTTTAACCTAGTTCGCAAGGCTTTATTAAGTGACTAACTTTTGATATAATAGTAGATAGGTCTGAGGATCATTAGAATGTAGGAGAATAGAATGGCGAAAAAACCAAAAAAATTAGAAGAAATTTCAAAAAAATTTGGGGCAGAACGTGAAAAGGCCTTGAATGATGCTCTTAAATTGATTGAGAAAGACTTTGGTAAAGGATCAATCATGCGTTTGGGTGAACGTGCGGAGCAAAAGGTGCAAGTGATGAGCTCAGGTTCTTTAGCTCTTGACATTGCCCTTGGTTCAGGTGGTTATCCTAAGGGACGTATCATCGAAATCTATGGACCAGAGTCATCTGGTAAGACGACGGTTGCCCTTCATGCAGTTGCACAAGCGCAAAAAGAAGGTGGGATTGCAGCCTTTATCGATGCGGAGCATGCCCTTGACCCAGCTTATGCTGCGGCCCTTGGTGTTAACATTGACGAATTGCTCTTGTCACAACCAGACTCAGGAGAGCAAGGTCTTGAAATTGCAGGAAAATTGATTGACTCAGGTGCTGTAGATCTTGTCGTGGTCGACTCAGTTGCGGCCCTTGTACCTCGTGCGGAGATTGATGGAGATATCGGTGATAGCCACGTTGGTTTGCAGGCCCGTATGATGAGTCAGGCCATGCGTAAACTTGGTGCTTCTATCAATAAAACCAAAACAATTGCTATCTTTATCAACCAATTGCGTGAAAAAGTTGGGGTCATGTTTGGAAATCCAGAAACAACACCTGGCGGACGTGCTTTGAAATTCTATGCTTCAGTCCGCTTAGATGTTCGTGGTAACACACAAATTAAGGGAACTGGTGACCAAAAAGAAACCAATGTCGGTAAAGAAACTAAGATTAAGGTTGTAAAAAATAAGGTAGCTCCACCGTTTAAGGAAACCGTAGTTGAAATTATGTACGGAGAAGGAATTTCTAAGACTGGTGAACTCTTGAAGATTGCAAGCGACTTGGATATTATCAAAAAAGCAGGAGCTTGGTATTCTTACAAGGATGAAAAAATCGGTCAGGGTTCTGAGAATTCTAAGAAATATTTGGCAGAGCACCCAGAAATCTTTGATGAAATTGATAAGCAAGTCCGTTCTAAATTTGGCTTGATTGATGGAGAAGAAGCTTCAGAACAAGATACTGAAAACAAAAAAGATGAAGCAGTTCAAGCAGATTCTGTGAATGAAGAAGTGACACTTGACCTAGGCGATGAACTTGAAATCGAAATTGAAGAATAAGCTGTTAAAGTAGTGGAGAAATCCGCTACTTTTTCGATTTTTGATTCAAGATTTCAGATTGACTATAGTTTGCTGTTTCTTGTGGCTCCACTAGAAAGCTGATGTAATAGCCTTATGAATAAAAAACGAACAGTGGACCTGATACATGGTCCGATTCTTCCTTCTCTCTTGAGTTTTGCCTTCCCAATCTTGCTGTCTAATATCTTTCAGCAACTCTATAACACTGCTGATGTCTTGATTGTTGGACGTTTTCTTGGACAAGACTCCTTGGCAGCGGTAGGGGCGACGACAGCGATTTTTGACCTGATTGTAGGTTTTACTCTTGGTGTTGGAAATGGCATGGGGATTGTCATTGCCCGTTATTATGGAGCTCGGAATTTCACTAAAATCAAGGAAGCAGTAGCATCCACCTGGATTTTAGGGGCTCTTTTGAGTGTTGTAGTGATGCTGCTGGGCTTTCTTGGTTTGTATCCTCTTTTACAGTACCTAGATACCCCTGCTGAAATCCTTCCCCAGTCCTATCAATATATTTCTATGATTGTGACTTGTGTCGGTGTCAGCTTTGCCTATAATCTTTTTGCAGGTTTGTTGCAGTCCATTGGGGACAGTCTAGCTGCCCTTGGATTTTTGATTTTTTCTGCTCTGGTTAATGTGGTTCTGGATCTCTATTTTATTACGCAACTGCATCTGGGAGTTCAATCCGCGGGACTTGCTACCATTATTTCGCAAGGTTTATCAGCGGTTCTTTGCTTTTATTATATCTGTAAGAGTGTGCCAGAACTTTTGCCTCAGCGCAAGCATTTCAAATGGGATAAGTCCTTGTACGCAGATCTCTTGGAGCAAGGTTTGGCTATGGGCTTGATGAGTTCAATTGTGTCCATCGGCAGTGTGATTTTACAGTCTTCTGTCAATACCTTTGGCGCAGTGATTATAAGTGCACAAACGGCGGCTCGACGCATTATGGCCTTCGCCCTTCTTCCGATGACTGCTATTTCTGCTTCGATGACGACCTTTGCTTCTCAGAATTTAGGTGCTAAGCGCCCAGACCGTATTGTTCAAGGCCTTCGAATCGGCAGTCGTTTAAGTATATCCTGGGCAGTTTTTGTTTGTGTTTTCCTCTTTTTTGCCAGTCCAGCCTTGGTTTCCTTCTTGGCTAGTTCGACAGATGGTTACTTGATAGAAAATGGAAGTCTCTATCTGCAAATTAGTTCAGCCTTTTATCCCATTTTGAGCCTCTTGTTGATTTATCGCAATTGTTTGCAGGGTTTGGGGCAAAAAATCCTTCCTCTGGTTTCTAGTTTTATCGAACTAATCGGGAAAATCGCTTTTGTGGTCTTGATTATCCCTTGGGCGGGCTATAAGGGAGTTATTCTTTGTGAACCCCTCATCTGGGTTACCATGACCATCCAACTGTACTTCTCACTGTTCCGTCACCCCTTGATAAAAGAAGGTAAGGCCATCTTGGCAACCAAAGTGCTCTCCTAGCTGTATTTGCTAATAAAATCCATTTCCTCTAGTGAAAATCGAAAAAACTTGTGCTGTTATCTTTAGTTTGGTCTTGAAAATAGTTTAACAGACTTTTGACTTCTTTTATATGATATAATAAAGTATAGTATTTATGAAAAGGACATATAGAGACTGTAAAAATATACTTTTGAAAAGCTTTTTAGTCTGGGGTGTTATTGTAGATAGGATGCAGACCTTATCAGTCCTATTTACAGTGTCAAAATAGTGCGTTTTGAAGTTCTATCTACAAGCCCAATCGTGACTAGGATTGTATTCTTTATGAGGTAGAAATAAAGGAGTTTCTAGCTCTGGATTGTAAAAAATAAGTTGTTTTAATTGATAAGGAGTAAAATATGGAAATTGATGTGAGTAAATTAAGAACAGATTTGCCTCAAGTCGGCGTGCAACCATATAGGCAAGTCCATGCCCATTCCACAGGCAACCGTAATTCAACGGTTCAAAATGAGGCTGACTACCATTACAGAAAAGATCCTGAATTGGGCTTCTTTTCTCACGTAGTCGGTAATGGTCGTGTTATGCAGGTAGGACCTGTTGATAATGGTGCCTGGGACGTTGGGGGCGGTTGGAATGCAGAAGGTTATGCACAAGTTGAACTGATTGAAAGCCATGAATCGAAAGAAGAGTTTCTGATTGACTATCGTCTCTATATCGAACTCTTGCGTAATCTAGCAGACGAGGCTGGGATACCTAAAACGCTTGATACTGCTGATTTAGCAGGTATCAAGACACACGAATATTGCACCAATAACCAACCTGACAACAACTCAGATCATGTTGACCCTTATCCTTATCTTGCAAGCTGGGGCATTAGTCGTGAGCAATTCAAGCAGGATATTGAAAACGGCTTGACGATTGAAGCAGGATGGCGACAGAACGATACTGGCACCTGGTATGTACACTCAGATGGTTCTTATCCAAAAGATAAGTTTGAGAAAGTTAATGGTACCTGGTATTACTTTGACGGTTCAGGATATATGCTTGCAGACCGCTGGAAGAAGCACACAGACGGCAACTGGTACTGGTTTGACCAGTCAGGCGAAATGGCGACAGGCTGGAAGAAAATCGCTGAGAAGTGGTACTATTTCGATGGAGAAGGTGCTATGAAAACAGGCTGGATCAAATACAAGGAGACTTGGTACTATCTTGATAGTCAAAATGGGGACATGGTTTCTAATGCCTTTGTCAAATCAAATGATGGCTGGTATTACCTTAAAGAAGATGGCACGATAGCAGAAAAACCAGAATTTACAGTCGAGCCTGAAGGCTTGATAACAGTAAAATAATAATGGAATGTCTTTCAAATCAGAACAGCGCATATTATTAGGTCTTGAAAAAGCTTAATAGTATGCGTTTTCTTGTGGAGATATTTCCTTCAATTTTTGCTACTATATTAAATAAAAATCAAAAAGCAAACTAGAAAGTTATGCTAAAATAAAATCTAAATTTGACAATGTAAATCGAGTCGGATAGCTTTAAGTACTGTTTTGAGGTTGAAGATACGATTTTTGATAGGAACTCATCAAATAGGTTTACTATCATCAATTTTGGATTTTTAAGCAGTATCAATAAATTGCTTCCTTGTTTTGTCATAATTTTTTTATTTAAAAAATTTACTTTATGACAAGAGTGTGCTATTCTTTTTATGAGAGGTGTATGAATATGATAAATGTATGTGATGTTGGAAAAAGAATAAAAGAACTTAGAATATCTTCAAATCTTACTCAAGATAAGATTGCTGAATATTTGTCTTTGAATCAAAGCATGATTGCCAAAATGGAAAAAGGTGAAAGGAATATCACGTCGGATGTTATTGAGAAACTATCTGCCCTGTTTTGCTGTACGGTTGAATATCTTTTGTTTGGCGAACAAGCTGAACAACAGTGTGTAATATCGTTTAGAAAAAATAAAATAGTAGACCAAGATCTTAAAGTTTTAGCGAAAATCAATAAAATTGTATTGAATCAATTTGAGATAGATCAGCTATTGGAGACAAAATAAATGATTGATAAAATGGATTTAAGTAATAAAGCTTCAAATCTTAGAAAAAAGTTGGGAGCTGACGGTGAAGCGCCGATAGATATTTTTAAATTGGTACAAAAGATAGAGAATTTGACGCTGGTATTTTATGGACTCGGAAAGAATATTAGCGGAGTCTGTTATAAAGGAACTCAGTCAAGTCTCATTGTAATCAATTCAGACATGTCATTAGGAAGACAAGGATTTTCTTTAGCACATGAACTGTATCATCTTTATTATGATGAGGTGAAGAAGAGTTCAGTCAGTCTTATCTTGATTGGTGAAGGAGATGAAACTGAAAGAAAAGCGGATCAGTTTGCTTCATATTTTTTAGTTTCCCCATCTTCACTGTATAGGATGGTTGAGGAAATCAGAGAAAATGCTAATAGAACTCATCTTGAAGTAGAAGATATTATAAAATTGGGTCAGTTTTATGGTATCAGTCATAAAGCTATGTTATATAGATTGCGGAATGATGGATACCTTGATGCAGAAGAAATTAAAAATATGGATATTAGTGTTATAGAGACAGCTTCAAGATTAGGCTATGATACAAGTTTATATCGTCCTTTGTCAGAAAGTAAAAAGGAAATGGTATTAGGACACTATATTAAATCGACTGAACAACTTTTAGAAAATAACAGAATTTCGCAAGGGAAGTATGAGGAACTGCTACTAGATGCTTTCAGATATGATATTGTATATGGGCTAGATGAAGAGGGGGAGTTGTCGTTTGACTAGTCGTGTATTTATTGATACAGATTGTATTTCAGCATTTTTATGGGTTGGCACTGAACATCTTTTAGAAAAGCTCTATTCGGGTAAAATTGTTATTCCACAAGAGGTGTATGATGAAATCAATATACCTACAATCCCCCATTTAAAATCTAGGATAGACCAGTTAGTAGCTAAGGGTTCAGCTGAGATTGTGAGCATAGACATTGGAACTGAAGAATACGCATTATATAGAAATTTAACAAGAAATCATGATAGTAACAAGGTTATTGGTAAGGGAGAAGCGGCTTCTATTTCCTTAGCGAAAAAGCATAACGGGATATTAGGAAGTAATAACCTAAGAGATGTTCAACCATATGTAGAAGAATTTTCTTTAGAACATATGACGACAGGAGATATACTGATTGAAGCGTTTAAAGCGTAATTTATTACTGAACAAGAGGGCAATCATATCTGGAATAATATGCTTAAAAAGAGAAGGAAAATTGGGGCGGCTTCATTTTCAGACTATCTTCGTGGAAGTGTTCATCAAAATAGACAAAAATAAATTTGGATAAATCGAACTTACTATTCAGGAGGAATATGAGCAATTCGAAGAAGAAAAGTGTCAAATTGAGCCTATAAGAGTAGAAATGACCTACATAGGGGATGAGAGAAAAGTTGTCCTTGAAGTTTCCTTGAACGATTAGTCGCATGTCAAACGATATGTAGGGTAATGTGAGAAGGGATAGCGAGTAGTTTTTGGTTATTTTATCAAAAAACTTGTATTTTATCATACTGAATGATAAAATACAAGAAAAATAGTAGAATAAAGGAAAGCTTTTCTAAAATGTGTATCTCCCCACAGGATTCGTTCTTGTGGGATTTTTTTCGTTAAAGAAAGCGATAAATATTGACTTTTTGAAAGAAAGATGTCATAATTAAGTTGGAAAAAACGTAAAAGTATCACTTTTCTCGTTATCCCGACTCCCAAAACGTCGTTAAACCGCTCGGCAATCCATGGAGACATGGACACATAGTAGTAAGCACGCTATGTGGCTTGGCAGAGCTAAAAACTGTTCCCTTGCGATAAGCCTAATAAGCACAACATAGGGAGTTAGAGAAGCCGACTCTAATCATCCACTTTGGGCAGTAGTGAGAACTGCCCCGTGCTTTTTTTATTTTGAGAAAATATGGAGTTTGTCGTTGAAATTACTTGATTGTATTTTAGATTATCAAGAGAAATTCGATGGAAAAACATGTCAAGTATCAACGAATTATAAGCATTTAGAGACTTTCGAAGTAGATTTTTGCTTGACTGATTTACATCACTTATTTGGCTTGCACAAAATCACACGAGATTATGCTAGTCAAACAATACCTGCTATTCAAGCTGGTGTTTTTATTTTGGAAGATTTTAGAAATCATCCTATGTACAATGATGTAATCGAAAGGATATCTTTGTATAGTTTTATCGGTGATATCTTCTATTCTAAGATAACAAGTTGTTGTATCCTAGCCAAAGATTTATCTAAAAACACTATGAAGTTGGACGTCATATTTTTTGAAGATAGAAACAAAAGATCCGCAATTTTAGGTTTACGAAGAGATAAAAGTGGAATGTTTAAACCGGTTACTCTACATTTTACAAGCGCTAAGAAATATGCTAAAGTTCGTAAAACAGATGTGAAAGAAATTCAATGGTTATAAAAAACTTTTCGCAGGCTTCGGCTTGCGTTTTTTTGTTTGATAAAATTAAAAAAATGTGCAAAAATAAGTAGAATTGAAAACAGGAAAAAACACCTCCTTTCGATTCGCCAAGCCTCTTCGCAAGGCAATGAGGGGGCGGAGAGACGCGCTCGTCAACAGAAGTATCTCATTGGAAATGTTGCTCACTTTTTTAGTGAGCTTTTTATTATGGCTTCAAGCCAGTT